>JBKJWA010000167.1:0-9729 GCA_046716705.1 Gaiellaceae bacterium | reverse complement strand
AGGCGATCGCCGCCACGAAGTGGGCTCGGTCGCACCCGGGCAAGACGATCGTCCTCGGCACGGCGGCCTCGCAGGAGCCGACGATGCAGCTTGCACGGCGCAACGTCTTCCGCTACCACGGCGACGCCGCACAGTGGCACGCCGGCCTCGGCGAGTACGTCTATCGGAAACAGCGCTGGCGGACGGTCGCCGTCATCGCCGACGACTACGGGCCGGGGTGGACGGCTGCAGGCGGGTTCATAGCTGACTTCTGCGCCTCGGGCGGGACTGTCGTCGACCGTGTCTTCGCTCCGCTCGGAGTGTCCGACTATTCGTCGTACATCCGGCAGCTACCGTCGCCGGCCGACGTGGACGGGTACTTCTGGGCGGTCGGAGGCGGCCTCGACCAGGCGTCGCTTGCGTTCCAGCTGGCCCACGGCACGCTGAGGGCGCGAGAGCACGCCGGAAACAGCCGCGTCGTCGGGTCGTTCGTGAGCGGCCTCGGGGTCGGTTCCGGCCTGAAGACGCCGGCCGCGGCCGCATATCGCAGGATCGCACCCGAGAACGAGGCGGCGGTCGACTACTATCGCGCCGCGCGTGCCGTCGTGGACGGCTTGAAGAGATCGAAGGGACGCGCCGGCGCAGCGTTGCACGCCGCTATGCCGCGGGCTGTCCCCGACCCATACGGGCGGATCCGTCTCGACAGTAGGCGCCAGGCTGTCCACGACCAGTGGTTGCACCAGGTGACGGGAAACGGCGTGCGGCTCGTCGCTAACGTGCCCGGCGTCGACCAGGCATTCGGAGGCGTGTTCGGCCCCACGAAGCTCGCGCCGGGCCGCGCGTTCCCGCCGTGCGTGAAGCGGAAGCTTCCGTGGCAGGGCAAGCTCCGCGTGGTGAGGAACGGCAACGTCACGAGCGACCTCGTCCGGTGACGGCTAGATCCGCTCGACCGTCTCGCTGAGCGGGCGGCGGTTCGCTCGTGCGCTCCACTCCTCGGGTGATCGCGTGTCCGCGGCCGGCTGCTTCGCCGGGTAGCCAAAGCTGAGGACGGTCATTGGCGGCTCATCGAGGCCGAGCGCCTCTTGGGCCACGTCCTTGTCTGCGATGCCGTTGGGGCTGGAGGCAACGCCCTCGTTCCAGGCAAGGAGCATCATGTTCTGGACGCAGCGGCCGAGATCGAACGGGCGGCTGCCGGCGACCGCGATGACGAGCTGCGCGCCGCGGACGTTCGCCGGCTCGTACACCGCCCCGGCCAACTTCTCCTTGCGCTCGGCGTCCTCCACGACGAGGAATCGCCACGGCTGGCGGTTCTGTGCGCTGCCGGTGACGCGTCCGGCGTCGAGGATCCGCTCGACGACGTCCTTCGGAATCGGTGTGTCGGCGTAGCGGCGTGTGTCCCGCTTGCTCACGATGGCGAGATAGGTGTCCACCGGTCGATTATCCCCGTGCGATCGCTTGCGCGGCCCGCCGCCCCGAGCGAACGGCTCCCTCCATCGTCCCGGCGAACGCATCCGTGTGCTCGCCTGCGAAGTGGAGACGCCCCACCGGGCGGCGAATCGCGGCCTGGAATTGCACGACCTGCCTCGGCGAGTACGCAACCGCTGTTCCCTGGCTCCATCCGTCCAGGTGCCAGGCGACCGACTCTCCGCGCTCGTAGAACCCGCGCGAGCCGGGGTAGACCTCGTCGAGCTCGTCGGCGACGAGCAGCGGCCGTGTCCGCGGGCTCACCGAGCCGAGCAGGAGGCCATTGCGTCCCGTCGCGTACGAGGTGACAAGTCCGCGATTCACCGAGGCAGTCTGAAACGTGAGATCCGCGATGACGCCGCCGGTTCGCGAGAAGCCGCGCTCGTACTGCAGTGCCGCCTTCACGCCCTTGCCATACGCGAGCCGCTCGACGGCGGCCGTGAGCGTGGGTGGCAGTTCGGGCTCGAACTCGATCGACGCCAGCACGGGTACTGGCGCAGTGACGACGCAGAAGTCCGCGTCGACGCCGTCCACGGACACGCCGCTCGCGCTTCGCTCGATGTGCGAGGCCGGCTCCTCGAGCCGGACGTCGAGACCACGCGCGAGCTCGAGCGGCAGCCTGTCGGCGCCGCCTCGGATGCGAAATGCCCCTGGCTGACGGACGCGTGCCTGCTGAACGAGGAAGAGCAGCGAGAGGTACTCCGGCTCGACTCCGTAGACATCGCGGATCTCCCGTGAGACGACGAACCGCGCCCTGTCGGAGAGTGCGACGTCTCGGATCAACCACGCCGCCGAGCGTCGGTCCGTCGACGGAGCAGCTGGGAGTGATCGGACGCGAGCTCGGAACCGAACGACGTCAACCTGGGTGGCAGGCGTGAAGAATCGCTGCCACGACCGCCGTAGGCCACGTCGGTAGACGTCGGGCGTCGGGAAGGGAACGGCTTCGATCCGGGTGAGCGACCGCACCAGCGAGTGGTTGGCGGCGACGAACTCGGCGCCGACATCGGCATTCAGCTCGTCTCGGAGCGTGAAGATGCGGCCGCCGACGCGGTCACGTGCCTCCAGGACGGTGACACGGAAGCCGAGCTGCCGAAGCCGCCGCGCGCACGTGAGCCCCGCGAGGCCCGCGCCGACGACGACCACGTGCTTCCGCTTCGCTCGGAGCCCGAGAGGCACAGCCGCGGCCGCGCCGAGGATCTCGCGGCGCGTGAGCGTCAAGGCAAACGTTCGTACGCGGACAGCGTGAGGAACTCGACGAACTCGTCGGCGAGCGCCACCTCGTCGAACACCTCGCGGGCGGTCTCGTAGTCCGGCCCCAGAGTCGCCATCTCCTCGGCCTCTATCTCGAGCACGCGCCCGCGGCTCATGCGCCCGTGGTGGATCCACTGCCAGACTTGCGAGCGCGAGATCTCTGCCGTGGCGACGTCCTCCATGAGGTTGTTGATGGCCGCCGCGCCGGCGCCCTGCAGCCAGGCCGCGATGTACTGGATGCCGACGGAGACGTTCATCCGCACGCCGTCCTCGGTCACGTCGCCCGGCGTGGCCGCCACGTCGAGCAGCTCCGCGGCGGTCACGTCGACCTCCTCACGCTTGCGGTCGACCTGGTTCGCGCTCGAGCCGAGCACCGCGTCGAACTCCGCCTTCGCGGTCGGGACGAGGTCGGGATGTGCTACCCAGGTCCCGTCGAAGCCGTCGCCGGCCTCGCGCCGCTTGTCGTCCGTGACCCGTTCGAGCGCCACGGCGTTCACCTCCGGGTCACGGCGGCTGGGAATGAACGCGGCCATCCCGCCGATCGCGTGCGCGTCGCGCCGGTGGCACGTCTTCACGAGCAGCTCGGTGTAGGCGCGCATGAACGGCACCGTCATCGTCACGAGCGGCCGGTCGGGGAGGACGAACTCGGGCCGGTCACGGAACTTCTTGATGACGCTGAACATGTAGTCCCAGCGGCCGGCGTTGAGCCCCGCCGAGTGGTCGCGCAACTCGTAGAGGATCTCCTCCATCTCGAACGCGGCGAGGATCGTCTCGATGAGGACCGTGGCGCGGATCGTCCCCTGCGGCAGGCCGAGCGTGTCCTGGGCGAGGATGAACGCGTCGTTCCAGAGCCGTGCCTCGTGGTGGCTCTCGAGCTTCGGGAGATAGAAGTACGGTCCCGACCCGGCGTTCAGCTGCCGCTCGGCTGAGTGGAACATGTAGAGCCCGAAGTCGAAGAGCCCGGCGCACACCGGCTCGCCGTCGACCGTGACGTGCTTCTCGCGCAGGTGCCAGCCGCGCGGGCGCACGAGCAGCGTCGCGATCTCGTCGTTCAGGCGGTACTGCTTCTCGCCCGTGTCGAGCGAGATCGTGCGCTCGACGGCGTCGATGAGGTTCGACTGCCCTTCGACGCAGTTCGTCCACGTGGGCGAGTTCGCGTCCTCGAAGTCGGCCATGAAGACCGTCGCACCGGAGTTGAGCGCGTTGATCACCATCTTGCGGTCGACGGGGCCGGTGATCTCGACGCGGCGGTCCTGGAGGTCGGCCGGTGCCGGGGCAACTCGCCAGTCCGTGTCCTCGCGGACGTCCTGCGTCTCCGTCAGGAAATCGGGCAGCTCGCCGGCGTCGATTCGCTGCTGCCGCTCGTCCCGCCGTTCGAGCAGCTCCGCGCGGCGCGGCGCCAGCTCCCGCTGCAACGTGGCCACGAAGGTGAGGGCGTCCGGGGATAGGATGCGCTCGCCCGCCTCGCCCGCGTCTGCGAGCACGTCCACGCCGGCCGGGAGCGTCGTAGCCACGAGCATAGACTGACACGCGTGGGGCTGCCGCGGGCGTTCACAGAGGCCGTCGAGGTGTCGCTGCCGCCAGGCGCCGTGATCACCGAGCACGAGGAGCTGCGAACGTACGAGTGCGACGGCCTGACCGGGCGCCGCGTGATCCCCGGGCTCGTGTGCCTACCCGAGACGACGGCCGAGGTACAGGCTGTCGTCCGCGCCTGCGCCGTCCACGGGATTCCGTTCGTGGCGCGCGGCGCGGGCACCGGCCTCTCCGGTGGTGCGCTACCGGTCGCCGAGGGCATCGTCATCTCCCTCGCGCGCATGAACCGCGTTCTGGACATCGATCTCGCGGAGCAGCGCGTCGTCGTCCAGCCGGGCGTCACGAACCTCCAGGTGACCGAGGCCGTGTCGGCGGACGGCTTCTATTACGCTCCCGACCCGTCGAGCCAGCAGGTGTGCACGATCGGCGGCAACCTCGCCGAGAACTCCGGCGGCGCGCACTGCCTGAAGTACGGCTTCACGGTCAACCACGTGCTGGGTGCCGTCGTCGTTCTGCCCGACGGCGACGTCGTGACGCTGTCGGCGGAGGATCCCGGCCCGGACCTCCTGGGGGTGTTCGTCGGCTCGGAGGGAACGCTCGGCATCGCCACCGAGGTGACGCTGCGCGTGCTGCGCCGGCCCGAGCGCGTGGTGACGCTGCTCGCGGCCTTCGACTCGACCGACGCGGCCGGCGCCGCCGTGTCGGCGATCGTCGGCGCGCGCATCCTGCCCGCGGCGATCGAGATGATGGACCGGCTGACGATCGAGGCTGCGGAGGCAGGCGTCGGCGCCGGCTATCCCGCAGGCGCCGGAGCTGTGCTCATCGTCGAGCTCGACGGCGTCGCCGTCCAGGTGGAGGAGGACCTCGCTCGCGTGGAGGCCATCTGCCTCGACGCAGGCTCCTTCGAGATCCGTGCGGCCGCCGACGACGCCGAGCGGGCGCTCTTGTGGCTCGGCCGCAAGTCGGCGTTCGCCGCCATGGGCCGCATCTCTGAGAGCTACTACGTCCAGGACGGCGTCGTGCCACGCACGAAGCTGCCGGAGGTGCTGCGCGCGATCGCGAGGCTGGAGCGAGAGCACGGCCTCCGCGTCGGCAACGTCTTCCATGCCGGCGACGGCAACCTCCACCCGCTCGTGCTCTACGACGACCGGGTGGAAGGCGAGGCGGAGCGGGCGCGCGACCTGGCCGACGCGATCCTCGTGGCCTGCGTGGACGCCGGCGGCTCGATCACCGGCGAGCACGGTGTGGGAACGGACAAGGCATGCTCGATGCCGCTCCTCTTCTCCGAGGACGACCTCGAGGCGATGCAGAGGTTGCGGCGCGCGTTCGACCCGGCCGGCATCGCCAACCCGGGCAAGATCTTCCCGACGCCCCGCCTCTGCGGCGAGGTGCCGGGCCCGTACCGTCAGCACCCCCTCGAGAGGCTGGGTCTTGCAGAGCGTCTCTGACCGCATCCTCGAACACGAGGCGGGCGATCTCACGTGCACTGTGGAGGCGGGCATCCGGCTCTCGGCGCTGCAAGCCCAGCTCAAGAAGCACGGGCAGATGGTCGCGCTTGATCCCGCGGGAAATCCCACGATCGGCGCATGCATCGCGGACGACCTGCACGGGCCGCGGAGCTATCGCTACGGTCGCATGCGCGATCTCCTGCTCGGCGTGACGGTCGTGCTCGGCGACGGCCTTGTCGCGAGCTCCGGCGGCAAGGTGGTGAAGAACGTCGCCGGCTACGACCTCGGCAAGCTCTTCTGCGGCTCGCGCGGCACGCTGGGCGCCGTCGTTCGAGCCAGCCTGCGCCTGCACCCGCTGCCGGATGCGACCGCGACGCTCGTCGCTCCCGTCTCGGGCGACCGCGAGGTGAAGCGGCAGAGGATCCTACGCTCGGCGCTCGTGCCGAGCGCGCTCGACGTGACCGACGAGCGACTGGCGGTGCTGTTCGAGGGCGGCTCGGCTGCGGTCGAGTTCCAGATCGAGACCGCGCGCGACCTCGTCGGCGGGGAGCCGACGGGCGACGAGGTGTGGGACGAGGTTCGCGCTCGCCCCCGAGCCCAGGTCGCAGCGGACGACCCGGTCCTCGAGGCGCTCCATGAGCGCATCCGCAGCGCGTTGGCGAGCGTATGATCGACCGCGAGCTCATCGACGCGTGCACGCACTGCGGGTTCTGCCTGCCGACGTGCCCGACGTACGGCCCGCTGGGGCAGATGGAGGCGGACTCGCCGCGCGGACGGATCTGGCTCATGAAGGGGCTCGCCGAGGGGACGATGACGGCGAACGCGGGTCTCGTCGAGCACATCGACCGCTGCCTCGGCTGCATGGCGTGCGTGACCGCGTGCCCATCGGGCGTCCGTTACGACCGGCTGATCGAGCAGACGAGAGAGCACGTCGAGGAGAACTACGAGCGGCCTGCGGGTGACTGGCTCTTGCGCACGCTCGTCTTCTCAGTTCTTCCGTACCCTCGCCGGATGCGCGCGGCGCTCGCGCTCCGGCCGCCGACCTGGCTGGTGCCGAAGACCCTCCGCCCTTTGCTTGACCTCGCCCCGCCGTGGAAGACACCGCCAGGGACAGTCCCTGCGGGGACAGTCCCTGGTTCTCGAGGCCGTGTCGGTGTGTTGACGGGCTGTGTGCAGTCCGTGCTCTTCGGCGACGTGAACGCGGCCACCGCGCGCGTGCTGGCGGCAGAGGGCTACGACGTCGTCGTGCCCTCCAAGCAGGCGTGCTGCGGCGCGCTCCATCTCCATGCCGGCCGGCGAGAGGAAGGGAAGCGGATGGCGCGCGCACTCGCCGAGCGCTTCGCCGGGGTCGACGCCATAGCCGTCAACGCCGCCGGGTGCGGCTCGCACCTGAAGGACGCGGGGCTCGACGTCCGTGTCGCCGACGTCTCCGAGCTGCTCGCCGAGGAGCCGAGGGCCGAGCGGCACCCGATCGAGCTCCGCGTCGCCTTCCAGGACTCGTGCCATCTCGCCCATGCGCAGAGCATCCGCGTCGAGCCGCGCGAGCTACTCGACTCGATCCCGGGCCTGGAGCGGGTGGAGCCGGCCGAGCAGGCGATCTGCTGCGGCTCGGCTGGCATCTACAACCTCACGCAGCCGGACACGGCGCGTGAGCTCGGCGACCGGAAGGCCCAGCACGTCCTCGCCATCGAGCCGGACGCCTACGCGAGCGCGAACCCCGGCTGCCTCGTTCAGGTCTCGGCAGCGCTCCGGCGGGCGGACCGCCCGCTGCCGGCCCTCCATCCGATCGAGCTCCTCGACGCCTCGATCAGCGGCGTCTCCGCAGCCGAGCTGCTCGCTACTGCCCGGCGATAGCGAGGAAGACGCTCCGCGACTCGCCGAGTCCCTTCAGCTTGTGCTCGCCGCGGTCTTCGAAGGCCAGGCCTGAGCCGGCTACGAGGTCGCGGGTCGTCGCAGTCACGAAGACCTCTCCGCCGTCAGCCAAGCCGGCCACGCGCGCTGCGACGTTCACTGCGATTCCGCGCGGCTTTCCGCCTATCGCACGTTCGACCTCGCCCGTGTGCAATCCAGCTCGCACTTCGAGGCCAAGCCGCGAGACGTCGTCCTGGATCCGAAGGGCGCAGCGAATCGCCCTCGCCGGCCCGTCGAAAACGGCAAAGAACCCGTCCCCCGCCGTGTCGATCTCCTCGCCGGCGTACCGATCGAGCTCCCGCCGGACGGCCGCATGATGCTGTTCCACCAGGCGCGACCATGCCGAATCACCGACCTGGCGTGCCGTCTCCGTCGACCCGACGATGTCCGTAAAGAGGATCGTGGCGAGGACGCGATCGGCGGCCGGTGTCGGGCGCGCACCGGTGAGGAATTCCTCGATCTCGTCCAAGAGTGGATCGGCGTCGATCCACGGCAACCCGCTCGTCCCGGCCAGCTCGACCAACCGCGCGCCGGGAATCGTGCCCGCGAGTTCGCGCGCCTTGTCCACCCCGATCAACGCCGCGTCCGTTGTGTGGAGGACGAGTGTAGGGGCCTGCACGAGCGGGAGGGCGTCGCGGACGTCGGTTATCGCCATCGAAGCGATGAGATTCCGGATGGCGCCGGGACTGCCGCCGACCCGCTCCCGAGCGCCCCACCATGCCTTCATCACGTCGTCGGCATCGGGCGCAAAGCGGAGGATCCCGTCACCCTGTCCCCAGCGCCTGACCACGTCGTCGATGACTGCGGCCCGCTGCACGTCGTCGAGGTCGTGGATAGGCGCCGTCGCGAACGTGCCGTAGAGGGCGATGGCGCGGGTCCGCTCCGGGTAGGTCGCCGCGAAGAGGATCGACATCGGCCCTCCCTCGTGGTACCCGAACAACGCCGCTCGCTCGGTGCCCACAGCGTCCATCACCGCGCGCACGTCGTCCATCCGCGTCTCGAGGTCGGCAATACCACCGTGCCGGTCCGAAAGGCCAGTGCCGCGCTTGTCCAGGCGGATGAGGCGCGAGAACGAGGCGAGCCGCTCGAGGAAGGCGGCGTGGCGGGGCTCCTCCCAGTCGAACTCGAGGTGGCTGGTGAACCCCGGAACGAGAACGAGGTCGAAGGGCCCGTCGCCCGTCACCTGGTATGCGATCGAAACGTCGCCGCTCTGGGCGTAGCGGATTGGGCCGCGCATGTGACCATTCTTATAGTGCTCGTCAAATGAGAGGGGTGAACGTCGCGGGTTGGCTCTTCGTGGTGCTCGTGGCGCTGCTCGTGGAAGCCGGCGTGCGCGTGTTCGACTATGAGCAGAGCATCGCAACGCCGTCGTCGACGCTCCGCGCGCTCTACCACGAGCTGGCGGCGGGGACGCTCACCGGCGAGATCGGTGACACCCTCTCGGCGTACTTCCAGGGGCTCGCAATCGCGATCGTGATCGCCGTCGGCGCAGGCGTGCTCATCGGCAGCTCGCGGACCATGCTCGATGCCTCAACGGTCGTGATCGAGTTCCTGCGGCCGATTCCTGCCGTCGCGCTCATCCCTCTCGCGATCGTGTTCTTCGGGACGTTCGGAATCGGCGCGCACCGGTTCGTGGTCGCCTACGCCGCCGCCTGGCCGATCCTCATCACCACCATCTATGGCGTCCGCGGCGCCGACCGCATGTTCGACGATGTGGCGAGAGTGTGCGGGGTCGGCCGCGCCGGCCGGCTCTTCCGCGTGACCCTGCCCGCCGCGCTTCCGAGCATCGCGACCGGTATCCGGGTCAGCGCAGCCATCGCCCTCCTCGTGTGCGTAACAGCGGAGTTCCAGACCGGGGCGGGGGGTGTCGGCGCGTACATGGAGGACCAGCAGTTCGCCGGACGGCTCCCGGAGCTGTACGCGGCCGTGGTGCTCGTGAGTCTGTTCGGCTTCGCCGTCAACGCCGGGCTCCGAGCAGTGCAGCGGCGTACGCTCTTCTGGGCCGGCGAGGAGCGGGTAGCGCAGTGACGACATCCGTTGTTCGCCACCTCGTCGCGCCCGCGCTCGGCGTCCTCGGCTTCCTCGCTGCATTGGGTCTCTGGCAGCTCTGGGCAGGCGCGGCGGACTCGTTCGTCGTGCCGAC
>JBKJWA010000166.1:0-3388 GCA_046716705.1 Gaiellaceae bacterium | reverse complement strand
TCGCTGCTCTGACGTGCGTCACGACGTTCAGCCCGGGGCCCGCTGCCGGACCCGCCTGCCGATCTCGAGGCGTGGCTCGACATGCGCGCGCGATGGACGACGCTCGCGTCCGATGACGTGCAGGCGGCGGACGGGCCCCTGATGGTGGCAACAGAGTGGCAACGAGACCGGCCGAGATGACACGAGACGAGGGAGTCAGCCGTGGCCGCGACTTCCGGTGGTAAGCGGCGAATTCTCAGACAGGGCGAGATCGACCGAGACGGCCGCCTTCAACTCATAATCCGTCGGTCCCTGGTTCGAGTCCAGGCGGGCCCACTGGAACACCAGTAGCGCTCCGGAGATGGCTTAGAACAGCGTGTCGCGCTTGGTGACGCTAGACGGCACCAAGCTGTTCGGCAACGCCCGCCGGAAACGGGTCGGCTGCTTCTGTGTACCACTGCGGCTCCGACTCGGCTGCCCACGCGTCAAAGATCGTCACTAACGAGCCGACACCTTCCTGATCGGCGGCGGCGGCCTCGTCTGCGCTGGCGAAGCCGCCCAGCCAGTAGGGCATGAGTGGGGCGAGCGCGGCGTTCATCGCAGCGGCGAGCGGCCCCCGCGAGTCGCGCCACGTTTCCAGCTCGACGGCGAACTCGACGTCTCCGACGCGTGCCCATCCAGCGCCGGCCATCTCCTCCGCGACGTCGCGGCCGTTGGGCATGCTCGCCTCGAACGTGACGCCGGCCGGGGCCGCGAACGCCGGAGCCGACGTGCTTTCGCGCACGCACGCGTGCGCGAACGAACGAATCGCATCGAGCCCGTCCTCGGGAGCCGTGAACACGGGGCGCATCGCGTCATGTCCGACGGACTCCTGGACCACGAGGTACGGCGTGCCTTGGAGCGAGCCCAACGTCTGCTGGTGCAGATCGTTGCCAATGATCCCAAGCAGCGGCACCTCGGCCGCCCACACCCTCGCGTGGCTCTCGGAGATCAGGTCGCCACCGACGCGGAGACGCAGCCCCGGAACGTAGGTGTGGGAAAGGAAGCCGTCGACGCCGCCGCGCGCGTGGTAGCCGACCTGGAACATCGCGTCGATGCCGTGCTCGTGGAGTTCGTAGACGTGCCATGTCTCGAGGCGCGCGCCGGGCGGCAGCGACTCGGGCGACACGTTCACGGTGTTTCCGCCGTGGTTGTCGAGAATCACAAGCTCTGACGCGCCGCCGGCGAGGAGCCCCTCGCACGAGGCCGCGACATCGGCCTCGAGCCGTGGCTTTCCGGTGCCCCAGTACTCTGGCATGCAGCCCCAGATCTCACGCACGCTGCGAAGCTGGGATGCGCCCTCCATGTCCACGCTCACGGCAACGAGCATCCGTCGCATCCTAGAGCGGTACAGAGCAACTGGGCCTGCCTACGGTTTTCGACCGCCTCGAGTGGCAACACGGTGGTAACGAGACCGACCGAGATACAACGAGAAGAAGAGGTTTCGCCTCGGGCAGAGTTCCGCTATCGCCACCGATCTCGACGGGAGGGCCAGCGGAACCGTGGCCCACCCCGACACGCCGCAGGCCGCGGAGGGTCATTAGCGACGCGGCTGGCCAAGAGAACGGCGCAGGGCCCGGAGCGGCGAAACCCGTGGACCCTGGTGCCGGGTCGTTCACGGCTACAATACGCTCGCCAGGCTGGTCGCTGCCACCGGCAAGACGGCTTTAGCCTTACCAGGGGGTAACTGTGAAGAAAGTCCTTTTCGCCGCCTCGGCCGCGGCGCTCGCACTCTCCGCGCTGACGGCGGGCGCATCCGCGCAGTCCACGGCCGCGCGGGAGCACGTATTCGTCGGTTTCGCGAAAACACCCGGAGCTGCGGAGCGTGCGCTCGTGCAGCGCCACGGCGGCACGGTCCGCTTCGCGTTCCCGTCGGTGAACGCGCTCGCCATCGACGTGTCGAGCGGCAACATCGCCGACCTTGCGCGTGAGGGGGGAGTGCAGTACGTCGAGCAGGATCCCGTGCGCGAGCCGCTCGGCCTCGCCGACGCGCAGCTCGTCCCATCGCTGTCGAACGGGCTCTACGGCCTGATCACGACGCGGGCCGTCAACGCTCACTCGACGCCGCAGACAGGCGCAGGCGTCAATGCCTGCGTCGCCGACACCGGCCTTGCCACCCTCCACCCGGACATCGCACCGAACTTCAAGGAAGGCTACGACGCCTTCGATCTCGATGGGAACGTCGACGTCTTCGACGACCGCGTCGCCGCCACCGAGACGCACGGGACGCACGTCGCGGGCACGGTGCTCGGCGCGAACAACAGCGTTGGCATCCTCGGCGTCGCTTACAACGCCGGCCTCTACCACGCGCGCGTGCTCGGCACGCAGGCGGACGGCTCTGTCAGCGGCACGACGAGCCAGGTCATGGCCGGCGTGGAGTGGCTCGCCAGGCAGAGGGACTGCCAGGTCGTGAACATGAGCCTCGGCGGCGGCGCCAAGTCCCGTACCGAGGAGGACCTCTACAAGCAGCTCTACAGTGAAGGCACGCTCATCGTGGCCTCGGCCGGCAACGACGGTCGGAGCAGGCTGGGCTTCCCGGCCGGCTACAAGGTCGTCCTGTCGGTCGCGGCGGTCGACGTGAACAACACGATCGCGTCGTTCTCGAACACCGGTAGGGGCCTCGATCTGTCCGGCCCCGGCGTGCTCGTCCTCTCCTCTGTTCCGCATGGCTACGGATTCGAGGCGTCGGTCTCGGAAAGCGGGAACAGCTACCGCGCGTTCGGCATGGAGTTCGCGGACACCACGAGCACCGCAGGCTTCTCGGACACGCTCGTGAACTGCGGCCTCGCCACGGCGCCCTCGGACTGCACGGGCGCACCCGCAGACGCCACGTGGGTGGCCCTGATCCAGCGTGGCACCATCTCCTTCGCCGAGAAGGTCGAGAACGCGATGGCGGCCGGAGCGGACGCCGCGATCATCTACAACAACGTCCCCGGCGACTTCGTGGGGACGCTCGGCACCGAGACGCCGTCCGGAGGCGGCTCGTGGATCCCGGTCGTCTCCGTGTCCGATGTCGCCGGAACTGCGCTAGTGACGGAGGTCGGCGCCAATGTCACGGTGGTCAACATCCAGTCCGACTGGGATCACTTCGACGGGACATCGATGGCGGCGCCGCACGTTTCGGGCGTCGCGGCGCTCGTGTTCGGCGTGAACCCGAGCCGGACCCCGGCGCAGGTCGAGTCGATCCTCAAGAGCACCGCGTTCGATCTCGGAGCGGCCGGCTACGACACGACGTACGGCTACGGCATTCCGCAGGCGGACGCGGCCGTCGCGGCTGCGACACCGTAAGACCTCACTGATCGCTAGCAGAGAGGGCGCCTCAAGGCGCCCTCTCTGCTAGACCTTCCGCCGGCGGAGTCCCAGAGGTCGT
>JBKJWA010000165.1:0-4505 GCA_046716705.1 Gaiellaceae bacterium | reverse complement strand
ATCAAGGCGCCGCGCCTTTGGGATCTTGTCGGGCGCGCGGGCGGATCCTCGATCGTCGTCGGTGTTCCCGGTACGTATCCGCCCCGACCGTTGCGGGGCGCGCTCGTCACGTGCTTCCTCACGCCGTCGGTCGAGAGCTCATACACGTATCCGCCCGGCCTCAAGGACGAGATCGCGGACGTCGTCGGCGAGTACCTGTTCGACGTGAAGGACTTCCGCACGGAGAACAAGGCGTGGCTGCTCTCGCAGCTGTACGAGATGACCGACCGCCGCTTCCGGCTCGCGGAGCACCTGCTGGCAACGCGGCCGTGGCAGCTCTTCGCGATGGTGGAGATGGGCCACGACCGCATCCACCACGGCTTCTGGAAGTTCATGGACGCCGAACACCGAAAGCACGAGCCGGCCAATGCCTTCGAGTCGGCCATCCTCGACTACTACCGCCACGTCGACGGCCTCATAGCGGGGCTGCTCGCGCACGCCGACGACGAGACGCTCGTGCTCGTCGTCTCCGACCACGGCGCGAAGCGGCTCGACGGCGGGATCCGTGTGAACGAGTGGCTGCGCCGCGAGGGGCTGCTCGCGCTTCACGCGGAGCCGAACCGCGTGTGCCTGCCGCGCGAGGTCGGGATCGACTGGCCGCGGACAACCGCGTGGGGGGACGGCGGCTACTACGCGCGGATCTTCCTGAACGTGCGCGACCGCGAGCCGGAGGGCTTCGTCGCGCCGGAGGAGTACGAGGCGGTGCGGGACGACCTCGCGCGGCGGCTCTCGGAGATCCCTGACGATGCGGGGAAGCCGATCGCGACGCGTGTCTACAAGCCGGAAGAGCTGTACGACGAGGTGAACGGCGTCGCGCCGGACCTCATCGTCGTCTTCGGCGATCTCCTCTGGCGTTCGGTGGCGACGATCGGCGGCGACGAAGGCGTGCACACGCTCGAGAACGACACCGGACCCGACGACGCCAACCACGCGCAGGACGGGATGATTGTGGCCGCAGGGGCTGGGGTCGACGCGCGCGGCCGGCTCGATGCTCACCTTCTGGACATCGCGCCGACGGTACTCGACATCCTCGGGCTCGACGTGCCGGCGGACATGCGTGGGGCGAGCCTCGTCCCTAAGCTCGCCGCATGAACCTCGTCGTCTGGGTGGCGGACGCGCTGCGCGTCGACCACGTCGGCTGCTACGGCGCGCAGCAGGTCTCAACGCCGACGATCGACGAGCTCGCGGCGAGCGGCGTCCGTTTCGACCAGGCGATCAGCGCCGCGCCGTGGACGGCGCCCTCGACGACGTCAATGGTCACCGGCCTCTACCCGCACCGCCACGGTTACCTCCACTGGGACGCCGAGCTCGATCCCGCGCTTCCGACGCTGTTCACGGTGGCCGCGGCGTACGGCTACGAGACGGGGAGCTTCGTATTCGACGAGCGGTATCTCTTCCGCGGCTTCGCCGATGCGAATGTCGCGGGCACGAGTGAGCGCCTGGACGGCGCGGTCGAGTGGCTGCGGGAGCGCTCCGCGAAGCCGTTCTGCCTCTGGTTCCACAGCTGGACGACGCACATGCCGTACGGCGTTTTCCATTCCGAGCGCAAGGAATGGCGGCAGGCAAAGGCGGACATCATCGCGGGCATCCAGTCCGGCGACCCGGCCGCGCTCGAGGCGCTGTACGCGAGCTATCGCCAGGCGGTGGAGCGCGAGTCCGAGACATTCCTCGCCGGCTTTCTCCAGGCGCTTGACGACCTCGGACTGCGGGAGCACACGGCCGTCGTGTTCGTCGCCGACCATGGCGAGTCGTGGGGCGAGCGCTATGACGACAAGACGGAGATCCAGGGCACGTACCACATGCACGGGGCCGACCTCTACGACGAGGTCGTCCGCGTGCCGCTCATCCTCGCCGCCCCGGGGCTCGGGCCCGCCGTGGTCACGTCGCAGGTGAGCATCGTCGACCTCATGCCGACGATGCTCGAGCTCGCCGACGCGCCGATCGACGGCCTCGACGACAGCTCGCTGCTACCGCTCGCGCGCGGATCGTACGGAGGCGACCGCCCGGCCTTCATCGTCGGCACGGACAAGGGGGCCGTTTCGCAGCTCGCCCTCCGTCAACCCCCGTGGAAGCTCACGGTGCACGTGCAGTCCGGTGAGGAGGAGGCGTATCACCTCGGCGAGGATCCCAGCGAGCTCGTGAGCCGCCCGGACGACGCCCCCGGTGAGCTCCGCGAGCGGCTCTACGCGGAGCTGGAGACGGTGTCGCGGCAGAGTCTGAGCGCCGAGGAGGAGGCGCTCGTCGAGCAGCGGCTCTCCGATCTCGGCTATCTGTAAGCCGGTACCGTCTCGCGAGTCGTGGCAGGCAAACCGCAGACACTGAACGAAGATCAGGCAGTGACCAGTGTCGCCCGTCTCTACGGGCGGATGGTGCTCATCCGCCGGTTCGAGGAATCGCTGCTCGAGCTGTTCTCGCTCGGCAAGCTCGCCGGCACGACGCACACGTACATCGGGCAGGAGGCGAACGCCGTCGGCGTCATCGACCACCTCGAACGAGGGCGCGACGTCATCGTCTCCAACCACCGCTGCCACGGTCACTACCTCGCGTTCACGGACGACGTCGAGGGCCTGCTCGGCGAGGTGATGGGCAAGGCGAGCGGCGTCTGCGGCGGCAAGGGTGGCAGCCAGCACCTTTACAACGACGGCTTCTACTCGAACGGCGTGCTCGGGAGCACGGTGCCGGTGGCGACGGGGATGGCGCTCGCCGAGCGGGAGCGCGGCTCCGGGGCTGTGACAGTCGTCTTCATCGGCGACGGGACACTAGGCCAGGGCGTCGTCTACGAGAGCCTCAACATCGCGTCCCGCTGGGGGCTGCCGCTGCTCGTCGTGGTCGAGAACAACTACTACGCGCAGTCCACGCCGAGCCACCTGACGCTCGCCGGGCGCATCGCCGACCGTGGCCCCGCCTTCGGCATCGAGACGGCCGAGCTCGACACGACCGACGTGGCCGAGATCTGGGATGCGGCCGGCGAGATCGTGCCGAAGGTGCGGTCGAGTGGGCGGCCGTTCTTCCTCGTGCTCAACACGTACCGCTACAGCCCGCACTCGAAGGGCGACGACAACCGCGACCCGGCGGAGATCGAAGGCGCGCGACAGCGCGACCCGCTCGGCGTCGCGGGATCGCAGTTGGCGGAGGACGAGCGCGCGCAGATCGACGATGCCTGCGAGCGCCGCCTGACGGAGGCGATCGCCTCCGTCGATGCGCTGCCGCCCGCGATGCCCGAGGACGGCTGAGATGGAAGAGCGCTGCGTCACGGCCCTCAACACCGCGCTCACCGAGGCCTTCGAGACCCGCGAGGACGTCTATCTCCTGGGCGAGGACGTGCTCGACCCGTACGGCGGCGCGTTCAAGGTCACTCAGGGGCTCTCGTCGCGCTGGCCGAAGCGAGTGATCACGACGCCCGTCTCGGAGGGCGCAATCTTCGGTATCGCGGCCGGCATGGCGCTGCGCGGGTGGAGACCGGTGCTCGAGATCATGTTCGGCGACTTCATCGCGCTCGGCTTCGACCAGACGGTGAACGGGATCTCGAAGTTCCGTGCGATGTTCGACGACCAGGTGCGCGTGCCGCTCGTCGTGCGGACGCCGATGGGCGGGCGCCGCGGGTACGGGCCGACGCACAGCCAGACGCTCGAGAAGCTTCTCCTCGGCGTGCCTGGCATCAAGATCGTGGCGCCGAGCGAGTGCCACGACATCGGTGGCCTCCTGCTCGCCGCGATCGACGACGACGACCCGGTCTTCTTCATCGAGAACAAGCTCATGTACGGGCGGCCGAACCGGCGCCCGGAGAACGGCCGGCTCGGCGATCTGCAGTGCGTCGAGACGGACGCGTCCTACCCGGCGCTGTCGTTCTCGGGCAACGGCTTCTCGGGCGGCGAGACGACCATCGTCACGTACGGCGGCATGCTGCCGATCGTGCTCGAGGCCGCCGTGCGGCTGATCATCGAGGACGAGCTGTTCACCGAGGTCGTCTGCCTCAGCCGGCTGCTGCCGCTCGACCTCGAGCCCGTTCTCGATTCGGTTGCGCGAACGGGCTCGCTCGTCACGGTCGAGGAGGGGACGCTCACCGGCGGCGTGGGCGCCGAGATCGCCGCACGCGTGCAGAGCGAGGCCTGGGACGACCTGCAGCGGCCGGTGGAGCGGATCGCGGCGCGCGACGGGATCATCCCCGCCGCGCCGACGCTCGAGGAGGCCGTGCTGCCCGGAGTCGACGACGTCGTGAGCGCGGTGCGCGCGCTCGGGGTCGTCAGGAGCTGATCCCTTGCTCGAGCTCGTTCTCACCCGCGAGGACGCGAACACCGAGTGGGCTCTCCTCGTCGAATGGCTCGTCGCCGACGGCGACCGGGTGTCGGCGGGCCAGCCGGTCTGCCAGGTCGAGACGTCGAAGGCGCTGCTCGAGCTCGAGTCCCCCGGCGACGGGATCCTCCGGCATCTCTATGCGCAGGGCGAAGAGGTCGAGCTGGGCAGCC
>JBKJWA010000164.1:0-12403 GCA_046716705.1 Gaiellaceae bacterium | reverse complement strand
AGGGCGCCGCCGCCTATCTCCGCAAGCAGTACACGACGATTGCCATCGTCGCGCTCATCCCGTTCCTCGTCCTCGGCTTCTACAGCGAGCTCGGCTGGGGGACGGCGATCGGCTTCCTCGTCGGCGCGGTGTTCTCCGCCGCCGCCGGCTTCATCGGCATGAACGTCGCCGTGCGCTCGAACGTCCGCACGGCGGAAGCTGCGAAGCGCGGCGTATCGCCGGCACTCGACATCGCGTTCAAGGCCGGCTCCGTCACGGGACTGCTCGTCGTCGGCCTCGGGTTGCTCGGCGTCGCGGGCTACTACTGGGTGCTTACCGACTTGCTCGGGAACAGCTCCGACTCGGCGATCGACGACCTCATCGGGCTCGCCTTCGGCGGCTCGCTCATCTCCGTCTTTGCGCGGCTCGGGGGCGGCATCTTCACGAAGGCGGCCGACGTCGGCGCCGACCTCGTGGGGAAGATCGAGGCGGGCATCCCCGAGGACGACCCGCGGAACCCCGCGGTCATTGCCGACAACGTCGGGGACAACGTCGGCGACTGCGCAGGCATGGCAGCCGACCTGTTCGAGACCTACGCCGTCACCGCTGTCGCGGTGATGCTGCTCGCGACGGCGTTCCCCACGAGCGAGCTCTGGCTCTTCCCGCTTGCGATCGGCGGCATTTCGATCCTCGCCTCGGTCATCGGGACGTTCTTCGCCCGCATCGGTCGCGACGGCTCGGTCATGAACGCGCTCTACAAGGCCGTCCTCGTCGCGACCGTGCTGTCCGCGATCGGCTTCATCCCGGTCACGCTCGCGTTCGACGACGGGAAGTTCGACTTCTGGCAGCTGTACGGGCCGGCACTCATCGGCCTGGCAGTCACGTTCGCGCTCGTCGCCATCACCGAGTACTACACGGGCACTCGCTGGCGGCCGGTGAAGGCGATCGCCGAGGCGTCACAGACCGGCCACGCGACGAACATCATCTCCGGTCTCGCGTGGGGCATGCAGGCGACGGCCCTGCCCGTGATCGTCATCGCGGCGGGCATCGTCGGCTCCTACTACGCCGCCGGCAACGACCTGTTCGGGATCGGCGTAGCCGTGATGGCGCAGCTCTCGATGACGGGCCTCATCGTCGCGCTCGACGCGTACGGGCCGGTGACTGACAACGCCGGAGGCATCGCCGAGATGGCCGACCTCGATGAGTCCGTGCGGGCGGTCACCGACCCGCTCGATGCGGTCGGCAACACGACGAAAGCGGTGACGAAGGGTTACGCGATCGGCTCTGCCGGGCTCGCCGCGCTCATCCTCTTCGACGAGTACGTCCGCGGCCTCGGCGAGGAAGGCCTGATCGTCTTCTTCTCGCTGACCGACCCCTGGGTGATCGCCGGCCTGTTCATCGGCGGACTCATGCCCTTCCTCTTCGCGTCGCTCGCGATGACGGCCGTCGGGCGGGCGGGCGGCGAGGTCGTGCAGGAGGTGCGCCGCCAGTTCCGCGAGAACCCGGGGATCATGGAGGGGACGTCCCGCCCGGACTACTCGCGCGCCGTGAGCATCGTCACCGGGCGGGCGCTCCGCCTGATGATGGCGCCGGCGCTGATCCCGATCGTGTTTCCCGTCGTCGTGGGGATCATCAAGCCGGAGATGCTGGGCGGCCTCCTCATCGGCACGATCGTCACGGGGCTCTTCCTCGCCATCGCGATGACGTCGGGCGGAGGTGCCTGGGACAACGCGAAGAAGCTCATCGAGGACGGTGCGTTCGGTGGCAAGGGCTCCGAGGCCCACGCGGCGGGCGTCACCGGCGATACGGTCGGCGACCCCTATAAGGACACGGCCGGCCCCGCGATCAACCCGATGATCAAGATCGCGAACATCGTCGCCATCCTCATCGTCCCTCTCATCGCGTCGATTCACGGCTAGCACACGCCTAATACCAGCTCCACGGCCAGTCCTCGGGCCGCGCGCACAGCCCGGCTCGGACGGGATTGGCCGCGATGTAGTCGCGCGTGGCCGCGAGCTGCTCTTCGGCTTCGATGAGCTTTTGCGTGGTAGCGGGACTCGAAGAGCGTGCCGACACGCCTATGGCGATGGTTGAAGAGCTGGGCGTAGAGGTCCTTCAGTTGGTGTATGCCGGCTGAGAGATTGGGTTGAGGTGTCTCGACAAGGTAGTGGAAGTGCGTTCCCATCAGGCAGAGCGCCCGGCGAATCCAGTTGAAGCGTCTCTCCACCGTGACGAGCCGGCTCATGAAGCGGCGGCGGTCGAGGTCGTCACGGTAGATCGGGCTAGGGCCCGTGCCGCGGGAGGTGACGTCGTAGATGCCGCCGGGGAGAAGGATGCGAGGAGGGCGGCCCACGGCTACGACGATAGACGGCGCGTCGTCTCTACCGCCCGTCCGTCCGTGTATTGGCACACATTTGGCACAGACGTGACACAGGTGCCTGGCACCTCTTTCGAGCTTGCCGGACTTGAGTGGGGGACCGTCCGCGAGGCGCTTCAAGCGCGCCAATAGCTACGGCTCAACAGCACGACCACGGGGATGATCTCCAGCCGGCCGAGCCACATGAGGCCGATCATGATCACCTTCGAGAGGTTGCTGAACGGCTCGAACGAGCCGAACGGACCGGCGAATCCGAAGCCGGGGCCGACGTTGCCGAGCGTCGTCGCGGCGGCGGCAATCGCCTCGAATGGCGTGAGCCCTTGTCCCAGCCGGGCCGACTCGATGGCGAGGCCGGCCGCGCCGACGACGAACAGGCCGATGTAGAGGAGCACGAAGGTCATGACCGCGCGGAGAGTGCGCTCGTCCACGGCGACGCGGTTGAGGCGGATGGGCTGGACGAGCTCGGGATGGACGGTCTGCACGAGCTCACGGCGCAACAGCCGGCCCACGAAGAGGTGACGCACGACCTTGATCGAGCCGCCCGTCGACCCTGCGGAGCCGCCTACGAACATCAGCCCGACGAGCGTCATCGCCGTCAGCGTCGTCCATGCCGTGAAGTCGGCCGAGCCGAAGCCCGTGGTCGTCATGATCGACACGGTCTGGAATACGGAGTGGCGGATGGCCGATTCGCCGTTCTCGATTCCCTCGCCGAGGAGCTCGATCAGCAGGATGCCCGAACCGAGCGCGAGCAACGCGAGGTAGAGCCGGAACTCGTCATCGCGCGCCACCGTGCGGCCGTTGCCGCGTACGAACGCGCGATAGAGCAGTGCGAAGTTCATCCCAGCGAGGAGCATGAACAGCGCGATGACCCACTGCGACGCCGCGCCGAACTCCGACACCGAAGTGCCGCGGAGGCCGAAGCCGCCCGTCGGCAGCGTGGCGAAGGCATGCCCGACGGCGTCATAGACGCTCATCGCGTCGTCGACACCCGTCCACGCGAAGGTCGAAAGCGCGCCGACGAGGACGGCCGTCAGGGCGATGTACAGAAGCCAGAGCCGCTGCGCGGTGTCGCGGATCGATGTCGCCAGCGGCTCGAGCTCGGGCCCAGGCAGCTCGGACTCGAAGAGCTGCCGGCCGCCTACGCGGAGCCGAGGCAGCACGGCGAGCGCGAGCACGATGATGCCCATGCCACCCAGCCATTGCGTGAACTGGCGCCACATGAGCAGCGAGCGCGGGAGCTCCTCCGGCGCGGCGACGACGCTCGCCCCGGTGGTCGTGAAGCCGGACATCGCCTCGAAGTACGCGTTGATCGGGCTGCTCAGCGGTTCCTCACCGAAGAAGAGGTACGGCAGCGCGCCGAAGCCAGCCGCGACGATCCACGTGAGCGCGACTACGAGAAAGCCTTCGCGGATGCCCACGCGCTCCTTGCCGCGGGTGACGAGCTCCAGCGCCCAGCCCACGCCGGCCGCGATCCCACCGGCCGCAAGATACGGCCAGAAGCGCTCCGAATAGCCGATGGCGACGGCGACCGGGAACAGCGCGGCGAGGCTCAGGTACTTCATGAGCGCGCCGACGAGGTTGAGGGCGGCCGGGACATCGACACCCAGCCTCGGTGGCCGAGGCCGTAAGCCCCGTGGTGAACGGGTGCTCACAGCGCTCGCTCGACCTCCGCGGCTCTCGCCGACTCGGTGAAGACGATGGCGCGGTCACCGGCCAGCAGCACGTCGTCGCCGTGCGGAAAGAGCGCCTCGCCGTCGCGGACGACGGCGCCGATCAACGCTCCCGTCATCGGAAGCTCGCGGAACGGGCGCCCTACGAGCGGGCTCTCAGGGCGGGTGATGATGTCGAGGACCTCGTAGCGATCGCCTTCGAGCATCGCCACCTGCTGCGTTCGCGGGTCGTGCGCGAAACGGACGATCTCCTCGGCCGTCAACAGCCGGGGATTGACCGCAACATCGACGCCGGCTTTCTCGAAGACGTCTGACGAAGCCTGCTCGTGGACGATCGCGATGGTGAAACCGACACCGTGGAGCTTCGCGAGCGTGGCCGCATAGAGATTCTTCGCGTCGTCACGCATCGCGAACACCGCAGCCGCCGCCGCTCCGATGCGCTCTCGCTCGAGGAAGTCAGGGTCGAGGCCGGTCGCCTCGTAGACGCGGGCGCCGGGGAGCTCCTCGGCCACCAGCCGCGCGCGGCCCGGCGACGGCTCTACGAGGCGGACGCCGATTCCCTGCCCGAGCAGCATCCGTGCCGTGGCGAGGCCTGCCCGCCCGGCGCCGTAGATGACGACGTCCTCCACGCTCCGCCCGCCGCCGCGCGTCATGAGGCCGCTCCACGCGCGCGCGGCTGTCGGAGAGCCGATGACGACGATGCGGTCGCCGACGCGGATCGACTCCACGCCGCGCGGCAGGATCAGACCGCCGGCGCGGATGATGCTGGCTACCTTCGAGTCGGGTGGGATCTTCGCTTCCTTGAGCGGAGGGCCGACCACGTCCGCGCTCGCGCCATCCTCGACGTCGAACTCGACGATCTGCACCTGCCCCTCTGCGAAGACGTCTGTCTGCCGCGCGGCGGGGACGCCGATCGTCCTCGTGACCGCGTGCGCCGCCTCGAGCTCGGACGAGACCACGAAGTCGACGTCCAGCTGTCGCTCTCGCCACAGCTCGAGGTATTCGACGTTGGACGTCCGGACGATCGTCTGCGCGCGCGGCGCGAGCTTTCGGACGAGCATCGCGGCGATGATGTTCGGCTCGTCCTGGGACGTGCACGCGATGACGAGGTCCGCATTCGCGATCCCCGCATCGTGGAGGGTCGCACGACTGGCCCCGTTGCCCTCGACGGTGACGACGTCGTAGCGGTAGGACAGCGCAGTCAGGCGCGCGGGATCGATGTCGAACACCGTCACGGCGTGCTCGTCGTGAAGCGCCTCGACGATCGTCGAGCCGACCTGGCCGGCACCGATGACGAAGATCCGCATCGCGCAGCCGGGAGGCTAGCCTTCGCTCCGCGTCCATGCGTAGAGTGCGCCGGTGGCTGGGAGCCGGCGCCGGGAGCATCGCCTCGAGCGCGTTCTCGGCACACCGGCGCTCTTCGCGACTGCGTACGGCAACGTCGGCTCCTCGATCTACTACGCCCTCGGCCTCACGGCGGTCTACGCGCTCGGGCTGACGCCGCTCGTCTTCGTGATCGCCGGGATCATCTTTGCGGCGACCGCCGCGACGTACGCGGAGGGGACGGTGCGCTACCCGGAGGCCGGTGGCTCGTCGAGCTTCGCGCGTCACGCGTTCAACGAGCTCGTGAGCTTCGGCGCGGCGTGGGCCCAGATGCTCGTCTACATCGTCACCGTCGCCACGTCGGCGTTCTTCGTCCCGCACTACCTGTCCGTCTTCTGGGAGCCGCTGCGCGAGAACCCGGCGGACATCGTCGGCGGCGCCATCGTCATCGTCGTCCTCGTCGCGCTGAACATCGTCGGCGTCCAGGAGGCGGCCAAGCTGAGCGTGACGCTCGCGGTGATCGACTTCGCGACCCAGGTGCTGCTCGTGATCCTTGGCTTCATCCTCGTGTTCAGTCCCGAGGTGATCGCCGACAACATCCACTGGGGCGCCGCGCCTACGTGGTCGCAGCTCGCGATCGCGATTCCGGTCGCGATGCTGGCGTACACGGGAGTCGAGACCGTGTCGAACCTCGCGGAGGAGGCGCGTGACCCGGCGCGCACCGTGCCGGCGGCCTACAAGTGGGTGGCCGGCGCCGTCTTCGCGATCTACTTCACGCTGCCGCTCGTCGCGCTGTCGGCGATGCCCGTGCAGATGATCGACGGCGAGCTGACGACGCTACTCGCGCTGCCCCCGGAAGAAGGCGGCTACGCGAACGACCCGATTCTCGGCGTCGTCGACAACCTCGGCGTCACCGGCCTCGCCCTCGACGGTCTGCAGATCTACGTCGGCATCCTTGCCGCGACGATCCTCAT
The DNA here is from genome assembly GCA_046716705.1 of Gaiellaceae bacterium. GTDB lineage: Bacteria > Actinomycetota > Thermoleophilia > Gaiellales > Gaiellaceae > PALSA-612. The sequence continues at coordinate 6,080 of JBKJWA010000164.1, read as the reverse complement.
CGTGGCCACCAACGCGGGCGTCATCGGCGCGTCGCGAATCACGTACTCGATGGCCACGTACCGGCAGATGCCGGAGCTCTTCCGCCGGCTGCATCCGCGCTTCAAGACTCCGTGGCTCTCGCTCGTCATCTTTGCCGGAGCGGCGCCGATCCTCGTCATCCTGCCAGGGGACACGACGTTCGTCGGCACGCTCTACTCGTTCGGCGCGACGCTGTCCTTCACCGTCGCTCACGCCTCGATCGTGAGGCTGCGCATGAAGCCGGCGGAGGAAGAGGAGCCGTACCGGGCGCGCCCGAACCTCCGGCTCGGCGGGGTCGACTGGCCACTGTTCGCCGTGCTCGGCGGCATCGCCACCGGCATCTCGTTCGTCGTCATCGTCGTCCAGAACGCCGAGACGCGGTGGGTGGGGCTCGCCTGGATGGTGGCGGGACTCATCGGCTACGTCGTCTATCGCCGGCGGGTGATCCACGTGCGCCTGTCGGAGACGGCGAAGGCGCCGCCCGCGTTCGGGCCGGCCATCGCGCTCGAGTACCGGACGATCGTCGTCCCCTTGGTGGCGGGGGAGCAGGCGCGCGAGGCGATGCACATGGCGGCGCGGCTCGCCGCCGAGCGGCGCTCGACGATTGTCGCCATGCGCGTGATCGTCGTGCCGCTCGCGCTGACCATCAACGCCGACCTCCCCGAGCAGGAGGCGCTCGCGGACGAGCTGCTCGACGAGGCGCACACGATCGGCGACCTCTACGGCGTCCGCGTCGTCGAGCGCATCGCTCGCGGCCGGAACGCCGGTGCCGAGATCGTCGAGGAGGCCGAGCGGCGGAACGCGGAGATCGTCGTCATGGGTGCGCCGCGGCTGCCACACCGCACGCGGACGAGCGCGATCTTCGGCAAGACGGCCGACTACGTCCTCCGCAACGCTCCGTGCCGCGTGATGATCGCCGCCGCCAAGAGGGCCGCGTAGTGCCTGCCCGCGTCGTCTTCGTCTTCGCGGCCGCGCTCATCGCCCTCGGCATCGCGCTGCTCGTGCAGACCGCGCGCGCCGGAGGGGGCGTCGGCTACCTGCTCGGCGTGCTCTTCATCGGGCTCGGGGCGGGGCGCCTGTACTTGCTGCGAGCCAGGCAGGGGAGGAGCTGATGGCCCGCAAGCTGCCCGTCCTACAACGAGTCCTCGGCGCGCCCACGCTGTTCTCGGTCGCGTACGGGGAGATCGCGTCGTCGATCTACTTCGCGCTCGGCATCATCGCGGGTCACGCGCTCGGGTTGACGCCAGAGGTGCTGCTGCTCACGGGACTGCTCTTCGTCGTCGTCGCCCTGTCGTATGGGGAGGGCATCACCGCGATCCCGGAGACGGGCGGCGCGGCCACGCTCGTGCGCAAGGCGTTCAACGACTTCGCCGGCTTCTGCACCGGCTGGGTGCTGTTCCTCGACTACCTCATCGTGATCGCGCTCTCGGTGCTCTTCTTGCCGCACTATCTCGGCGGGGCGCTCGAGATCGCCGCGCTGCAGCGGCACCCGTGGGACGTCGTCCTCGGGGTGGCGGCGATTCTCGCGATCGCGGCCGTGCGCCTCGTTCGCCGGCCGGGCCTCTACACGGCGGGCATCGGCGTCGCGGTGCTCGACCTCGTGACGCAGCTGCTCGTCGTCATGCTCGGCCTCGCCCTGCTCTTTTCTCCGGACGCACTGACGCGCGGAATCGAGCTGGGCTCGGCGCCGAGCTTCGCCGATCTCGCGTTCGCGCTGCCGCTGGCGATGCTCGCCTACACCGGCCTCGAGACGGTGGCCAACCTCGCAGAAGAAGCTCGCCGTCCCGGCGTCGACATCCCGCGTAGCCTCTTCAGCGCGATCGGTGTCGTCGTGATCATCTACGTCGCGATCGCCGTCGTCGGCCTTTCGGCGTTCCCGGTGTCGGGTGGCGAGACCGACCTCGGAGACGAATGGCTCTTCGCGCCGCTGCTCGGCATCGTGGAGGTGCTCGGGGACGATCTGTCACCGTTGCTGGCAGACGCATTGCGTGTCTTCGTCGGCGTGTCCGGCGCGCTCATCCTGCTGGCCGCCGCGACGACATCCGTGTCGGGGTTCGGCCGCCTCGCGTACTCGCTCGGCGAGCACGGGATGCTGCCCAGGACGTTCGGCCGGCTCGGGAGGCGGACGCTCATCTCGCCCGCGGCGCTCGCCTCGGTCGTCGTACTCGCCGCTGGCGGCCTGATCGCGATCACCGCGGTCACCGACGACGAGGTCGCGTTCCTGGCGGCGCTCTTCAGCTTCGGCGTCCTGCTCGCGTTCGCGGCCGCGCAACTAGCCATCATCCGGCTTCGCTTCACGTCACCGGAGCTCGAGCGTCCCTACCGCGTCCCCTGGAACGTGCGAGTGGCCGGCGCCGACGTCCCGATCCCAGCCGTCGTCGGGCTCCTCCTGACGACGGCGGTGTGGGTGGCGGCGATGATCACGCATCCCGGAGCTCGCTACGCCGGGCCGATCTGGCTCGCTGCAGGGCTCGTCGTCTACGGCCTCGTGCGGCGGCACCGCGGGGAGGGGCTCCTCGAGCGCGTCATCTCGCCCGACGAGCAGACGGAGCTAGCGGAGCCCTCGATCTCGAAGATTCTCGTGCCCATGAAACTCGGGCTGATCGGCGAGGAGATGGTCGCGACGGCGATCAAGCTCGCCCAGGAGCGCGGCTCCGACGTCGAGGCGCTGCATGTCATGCGGATGCCGTTGTCGAAGGACCTCGACACACCCGCCGACCCGGCCGAGGAGGAGCGCGCCGTGGATTCGCTCGAGGAGGCACGCCTGCTCGGCGACGACCACGGCGTCGTCGTCCGCGGCACGACCATCCGTGCGCGGTCGATTGGGGAGGCGATCGTCGAGCAGGCGACGGAGCAGGACGTCGATCTGATCGTGCTCGGCTCGGCGCCGCGGTGGCGCCGTCAGTCGCGCTTCTTCTCGCCCACAGTGGAGCACGTCCTGCGCAACGCCCCGTGCGAGGTGCTCGTTGTCGCGTTCCCGCAGCACGTGCTCGAGGAGGATGGCTAACCTGCGAACGTGAAGGCCGTCGTCATCGGCTGCGGTCGGGTCGGCTCGGCGAGCGCGAAGGCGTTGCAGGCCGAGGGCTGGGAAGTGTGCGCGGTCGACGAGAAGGAGGAGGCGCTCCAGCGCCTCGGCGAGAGCTGGACGGGCGGCTTCATCGTGGGGCACGGCATGGACTCCGAGGTGCTGCGCGAAGCCGGAATGGAGGACGCCGACGCCGTCATCGTCGCCACCGACGGCGACAACACGAACCTCGTGGTCGCGCAGATCGCCCAGAAGCGCTTCGGCGTGGCGAACGTCGTAGTCCGCGTGCTCGATCCGGGCCGGGCGACGTTCTACGACACGCTCGGCCTGCGGACGATCTGCCCGACCTCACGGGCCATCCGCGCGCTGATCGAGGCCGTCACGACGTACGCGGAGGCACCGGCCTGATGTACATCGTCGTGGTAGGCGGAGGCAAGGTCGGCGCGAATCTGATGCGCAGCCTCATCGGCATGGGCCACGAGGTGACGCTCATCGAGCAGCGCCGCGACCGCTTCGAGCGCCTCGAGCAGGAGTTCGAGCATCGCGTGCAACCGGGAGACGCGACCGAGCTCTTCGTCCTCGAGCAGGCCGGGATCACGCGGCCTCCCGACATCCTCGTGGCCGCGACGGGGGACGACGAGGACAACATCATCATCTTCCAGCTTGCGCGTGAGAAGTACGGCGTGCCGAAGGTCGTGGCCCGCGTCAACGACCCTCGGAACCAGGAGCACTTCGACCTGCTCGGCATCGCTCCGACGGTCTGCGCCACGTCGAGCCTGCTCGCGCTCGTCCAGCATGAGGTGCCAGAGCACGGCCTCGTTCATCTCCTCGAGCTGCGCAAGGAGAACCTCGAGATCGTCGAGGTGCAGATCGGTGCGCGGTCGCCGTGTCTCGGGAAGTCGCTGTCCCGTGTCCCGCTGCCCGACGGCGCCCAGCTGATCGCGGTCGTGCGAGACGGCGAGGCCCACCTCGGGGACGGGGAGCTGACGCTCGAGAGCGGAGACCAAGTGCTCGGCCTGCTCCAGCCCGGCCGCGAGGAGGAGCTACGCGAGGCTTTGCTCGGACAGTAGCGCTGGGGCTACTGCTGGTCGCGCTTCCTGCGGTCGCCGGCGCGGGCACGGAGCGCCAGCAGCTGAGCGTCGTCCGGGTTGCCCGCGGCTTCGACCAGCCCGTCTACGTGGCCGCGACGCCTTCGGAGCCGGCCAGGCTCTACGTCGTCGAGCAGCCGGGCCGGATCTTCGTCCTCGAGAAGGGCAAGCGGCGCCTGTTCATGGATATTCGCGCGCGGGTCGGTTCCGAGGGGCCAGAGCAGGGGCTGCTGTCGATGGCCTTTCATCCGAGCTACGCAAAGAACCGCCGCTTCTACGTCAACTACACGGACACGAGCGGCGACACGCGCGTCGTCGCGTTCCGCTCGGACGGGCGTACGGCGCGGCTCGGCACCGCGCGCGAGCTGCTGTTCGTCAACCAGCCGTTCTCGAACCACAACGGCGGGCAGGTCCAGTTCGGGCCGGACGGGAAGCTCTACGTCGGCATGGGTGACGGCGGGGCCGGGGGAGACCCGCAGAACCACGGGCAGACACCTCGATCGCGCCTCGCGAAGCTCCTGCGGACGAACCCGCTGGCGGTCGACTGGGAGACGGTCGGCTTCGGCCTGCGCAACCCTTGGCGCTTCTCGTTCGACCGCAAGACCGGAGACCTCTACATCGGTGACGTCGGGCAGAACGCCCGCGAGGAGATCGACTTCCGGGCGAAGGGCGCGCCGCCGGCGAACTTCGGCTGGGCGCGCTACGAGGGGAGCCGCACCTACGACGGCGACATCGCGCTCGATCCCCCCGCGCCGCTCATCTTCCCGATCCACGAGTACAGTCACGCGGAGGGGTGCTCCGTGACGGGCGGCTACGTCTACCGGGGGAAGGACGTCCCGGCCGCCGTCGGACGGTACTTCTTCGGCGACTACTGCTCGGGCACGGTCTGGAGTCTGCGTGTCGCGGGCGGCAAAGCGACCGGCGTGCGGCGGGAGTTCGAAGTCAGCAGCATCTCGTCGTTCGGCGAGGGGGCTCGCGGCGAGCTCTACCTCGTCTCGCACGAGGGCTCGATCTACCGGCTGGCGCGCTAGAGGGAGCGCACGACCTCGGCGTCAGGTCCCAGCGCCGAAAGCAGACGGTCGAGTGCACCGGGTCCTGTCTCGAGGAGCTCGATGTTGCGCGCGACACCAAGGTGGGCGGCGGCGACCCGGGCGAGCGGGTCGGGGGCGGAGGTGAAGGCGCCGACGCGCGTGCCCGTGGCCGCCATTCGCCTCAGCTCTGCGTTCGCCGTCGGGTCCGGCCGCAGGTACACACGCGCGTGTTCCTCGGCGAAGCGCTCGAGCAGCGGCCGCCAGTTGCCGATCGCCGCATCGAGCGCCGCCTCGTCGGGATCGTCGTCGAGCTCCACGCGATATCGCCGCCGCGCGTCTTCGAGCCACGCGCGCCAGAGCGGCTCGGGGTCGCCGAGAGCAGCGTCGAAGTCCACCGCGACCGCGCCGGTCACACGAACGCCCGTCGGGCCAGTCGTCCCAGGACGAACACGCCCGCCAGCACGCCGGCCGCATCGACGAGCACATCGAGGGGCGACCCCAGCCGTCCCGGCACGAACGCCTGATGCACCTCGTCGGTGACGGCGTAGGCGATGCCGATCGCGATCGCCGGCAGCTCCCGGCCCAGCGCGCGGAAGAGCAACGCTCCCAGCACGGCGTACTCGGTGGCGTGCGCGAGCTTCCGGAGCGCGAGATCCCAGCCGCCGAGGCCGGTGCCGAGATCGGGGATCGACGACAGCGTGAAGATGAGCGCGGCCCAGGCGACGACCGGCAGCCAGGCTGAGACGACGCGCCTCACGATGCAATGCTAGATTCGCGACAGACATAGGCGGGCGGGTCAGGGAACCCGGTGCAAGTCCGGGACGGTCCCGCCGCTGTGAGGGGAGAAGCTGCCCCACCACCACGCCACTGGCTCACGCTGGGAAGGCGGTGGAGCAGGGAGCCCCGAGTCAGAAGAC
>JBKJWA010000163.1:0-3006 GCA_046716705.1 Gaiellaceae bacterium | reverse complement strand
GGCTGCTACGCGAAGGTCATCCGGCTGTCCGCGGAGGCCGAGCCCGAGATCTACCGGACGACGCGGCGCTTCGGCACCGTGCTCGAGAACGTCGTCATGGACGAGCGCGGCGTGCTCGACCTCGACGACGACTCGAAGACGGAGAACACGCGCGCCGCGTACAAGCTCGAGCAGATCGCGAATCACCTGCCGACGAAGCGGGCCGGGCATCCGGCCTCCGTCGTGATGCTGACGGCCGACGCGTTCGGCGTGCTGCCCCCGATCGCCCGGCTAACACGCGAGCAGGCCCTCTTCTACTTCCTCTCCGGCTACACGGCGAAGCTGGCAGGCACCGAGATCGGGGTCACCGAGCCCCAGGCGACGTTCTCCGCCTGCTTCGGCGCCCCGTTCCTGCCCCAATCGCCGTCCGTGTACGCGGAACTGCTGGGCGAGCGGCTCGACAGCCACGGCTCGACCGTCTGGCTCGTGAACACAGGCTGGAGCGGTGGCCCGTACGGCCAGGGCGAGCGCATGCCGATCGCGGCCACGCGGGCGATGCTCCACGCCGCGCTCTCGGGCCGGCTCGAGAGCGCCCCTGCCCGCACGGACGAGGTCTTCGGCTTCGAGGTGCCCGAGAAGGTGCCGGGCGTCGACACGAGGCTCCTCGATCCGCGCGCCACGTGGCGGGATCCCGAGGCGTACGACGAGCAGGCCGCGAGGCTCGCGCGCATGTTTGTGGAGAATTTCACGAAGTTCGGTAACGCGGTGGCGCCCGAAATCGCCGCCGCAGCGCCTCGCAGCTGACGAATATCGCTAGGCTCAGCCGTCCCAAAAGGAACGAACAGCTGTGCACAGATTTCGTGGGCTAACGAGCCGGCTGACACCGTCGCTCGCGGCGGCTGGGACCAGGCGTCGGGGATCGCCTATCCGCTGAAGGACGCGCCCCTGCCGGATGGGTCGGCTGGCGCGTCCACTGGTTCGGCGAGAGCGGCAACGACCTGCCGGCGGCAATCAAAGCGTCCCCAAGATGCCGTGGACGTGCGTCTCAACGGTCTTCGGGCTGAGGAAGAGGCGCGCAGATCCCCCGGTTGGAGAGCCCCTCTGGCCGCCCCATCGACGGTCTCGCGTATTAGCGCCGTGTTAGCGTGTTCTTGCCCAATCGCACGCACGCGCGGCATGAAGCCGCGCACAAGAGAGGAGAGCTGATGTCTCGCAAGCGTCGTCTCCCAAGTCCGGCCATGGCCGTCGCGCTCGCTGCGCTGTTCGTCGCATTGAGCGGGACGGCCGTCGCGGCAGGTGTTCCGGCGCTCGCCAAGCGGGCACTGATCGCCGACAACGCGAAGAAGCTCGGCGGCCGGACCTCGGGCCAGTTGCTGGCAACCGCGAACACCGCTGCCAAGGCGGCTGCAACGGCGGCCGCACAGCAGCCAGGCCCGGCCTCGACGGCCGCCGGCTTGGTGGTCATCAAGACCGCGTCGGGGGGTTCGATGCCTCCGGGCGGCTCCCTGCGGGCGATCGAGATCGCATGCGACGCCGGCCAGAAGATCGTCGGCGGGGGAATGGCCTCCGACGGCGCGATCGCGACGTTCGACAGCTACCCCAAGACCGACACGAGCTGGGAGATCGTCGCCGGGAACCTGGGCAGTGGCACTGCCACCATCAGCGTGTATGCGCTCTGCCTGAGGTAGAAGCCACTTCATCGGGTGCTACGGGGCCGGCGCAAGCCGGCCCTGGCGTTCCAGCGGAAGGGCGAGCCGGGCAGGTTCCACGTGGCGTTCTCGCGACCCTGAGCCGCTGGCGCGCGTAGCGAGCTGCAGCGCCGGCGACGAGGTGCTCGTCGTTGCGGGTCTCGTGGGCATGCTGGGGGCGATTTGGAACGACAACCCGGAGCGCGGCGCCGGCGCCCGGATCGCGAAGTTCCTCGTGCTCGTCTTCATGATCGGCTTCTCGGTGTTCTTCTTCGCGCTCATCCTCCATACCAGCCGCTGCCCGTAACGAGCCGAAGCGTCGCCGCCCCATTACGGCGGCGTCAGTGGCGGGTACGAAGCTGACAGGCATGGACGCTACGGCACTGGCCAAAGAGATCGAGCGCCACCTCGCTGCGGTGACGCTCTTCCGCTCGCTCGGGTACGAGCCCACGTGGAAGAGCGACGGCCATGGCTCGTCGCCGGCTCGCGCCGGTCGTAGCGAGGCGAAGCGCCATCTCGTTCGTGTAGCGTCCGAAGTCGTGGACGCGACGCACGATGTGCTCGTCGTAGGCGGCGGCTGCGCGGGCATGCGCGCAGCCATCGAGGCGTTCGACATGGGCGTCGACGTGGCCATCGTCTCGAAGATCCACCCCGTCCGCAGCCACTCCGGGGCGGCCGAAGGCGGCATCAATGCGGCGCTCGGCAACGCGTCGGAGGACGACCCCGAGAAGCATGCCTTCGACACGGTCAAGGGCTCGGACTACCTTGGCGACCAGGACGCAATCGAGATTCTCTGCGACGAGGCGCCGGGTGACGTGTACCAGCTCGAGCAGTGGGGCGCCGTCTTCTCGCGCACCCCGGACGGGAAGATCGCGCAGCGGCCGTTCGGCGCCGCCGGCGAGCCGCGGACGGCGTACGCGGCCGACATCACGGGCCACGTCCTCCTCCAGGTGCTCTACGAGCAGATCATGAAGCGCGACCTGCTCGTGTACGACGAATGGTTCGCGTGGAAGCTCGTCGTCGACGACGGCCGCTGCCAGGGCGTCATCTGCTGGGACCTCGTGAACGGCGGCCTCGTGACGCTGAAGGCTAAGACTGTCATCCTCTGCACCGGCGGTGCCGGCCGGCTCTACGTCGGCACTACGAACGCGTACGCGTGCACGGGCGACGGGATGGCGCAGGCGCTGCGCGTCGGCGTCCCGCTGAAGGACATGGAGATGATGCAGTTCCACCCGACGACGCTCGCGCCGACAGGAGTGCTCATCACCGAGGGCTGCCGCGGCGAGGGCGCCTACCTCTTGAACTCGGAGGGCGAGCGCTTCTTGACGCGCTACGCGCC
>JBKJWA010000162.1:0-7575 GCA_046716705.1 Gaiellaceae bacterium | reverse complement strand
CCACGCCACCGTGAACGCGTCGAGGCGGATTCCGATCTGAGGCAGCGCGAAGTAGAGGAAGAAGATCTGGACGAGGATCGGCGTGTTGCGGATGATCTCGACGTAGACGGCAGCGAGCTGGCTGACGACCGGCACGCGAGCAGCGCGGGCCGCGCCGAGAACGAGCCCGATGACGAACGCGCCGGCGATCGCGATCGCCGACACCTGAAGGGTGCGCCTGAGCCCCCTCAGCAGCTCCTCCCAGTTGTCGCCGAGGTACGACCAGACGTCCGTGAAGTACGACCCGTCGAGGCTGAAGGCGAGCGCTTCGATCACGGAGAGCGAGGAGCGGCCGCGCGAAGGCGGCCGCTCCGTTCGTCAGTCGCTGCGTCTAGGGGCACACCGTCACGGGATCGACGGCGTTGTATCCGAAGTTCTGCTTCGGCCTGAGAATGCTGTCCGTGAACGCGGGAACCAACCGCGGCGGGAGGTTGTTCCTGAGGATACGGATGAAGATGTCGTTCTTCTTCATGAGGTTGAGCCGCGCGTCGACCCATCGCTTCAGCGCGACGTTGCCCTGCTTAATGCCGATCCCGTACGGGCCAGGCAGGAACGTGTCCGGCGTGAGCTTCAGCGTCGAGTCACTCGTCGCGATGCCGAGCACTGCCGTGTCGTCCCACATGACGGCGTCGGCGCGTCCGCCGCGCATCGCCAGCACCGCGTTCGCGAAGCTGTCGAACACGAGCGGGCTCGCCCCTTTGAAGCAGTTCTGCATCCACTTGTGGTAGACCGAGGCGCTCGTCGTCGCGATCGTCCGGCCGTTGATGTCGCCGAGCTTCTGCACGGGGCCGTTGTTCGGCACCAGCAGCTTGCCTGCCGCCTTGAAGTACGCCCGCGAGAAGTCGATCCGCGTGTCGCGGTCCTGGTTGTACGTGAACGTCGAGATCACGAGGTCCACGCGGTCTGTCGTAATGAGCGGCTCACGCGCCGGCGTCGGTGCGCAGACGTAGTTGACGCGGCTGGCCTTGCCGAACGCGTAGCGAGAGAACCACTTGGCGATCTCGACGTCGAAGCCGGCGTTCTGGCCCCTGACGTTGATGTAGCCGAACGGCGGCACGTCGCACTTGACGCCGATGTTCCACCGTCCGCGCTGCTTGATGTCCGCCGGCAGCGGCGGCAATTTCGGCTTTGGCTTGGCCTGCGACGGTGCATCGGCCCCACTCGGGGCCAAGGGCACGGCGCCGCTCCACGCGGCCATCGCTGCCGCTACGAGCGCTACGGCCGTGACGGCCAGGACAATTCGCTTCATGCTCGTCTTCCTCCTTCTTCGTCGATTGTTGCCTCTTCCATTGTGAGGTCATCCAGCGAGTGCGCGAGCTGGAGGGAGCGGCGCAGAAAGCGCCGGGTGCGCTCCTCCTTGGGCTGATCGAGCACGTCCGCCGGACGGCCTTGCTCGACGATACGGCCCTCGTCGATGAAGATCAAATGGTCGCCGACCTCGCGGGCGAACTGCATCTCGTGCGTGACCACGAGCATCGTCATCCCGGATTCCGCGAGATCCTTCATCACGATCAGCACCTCGCCGACGAGCTCGGGATCGAGTGCCGACGTGACCTCGTCGAAGAGCATCACGTGCGGCTCCATCATCAGCGCCCGGGCGATCGCGACGCGCTGCTGCTGGCCTCCCGAGAGCTGGTGCGGATGCTGGCGCGCCTTCTCCTCCAGCCCGACGCGCCGGAGCAGCTCGTGCGCCCGTTCTTCTGCCTGCGCCTTCGGCACCTTGCGTATCCGGCGAGCGGCGAGCGTGAGGTTGTCGATCACCTTCAGGTGCGGAAAGAGGTTGAACTGCTGGAACACGATGCCGATGCGCTGCCGCACCGTCGAGACGTCCGCCCCCTTCCGCGTGAGTTCGACGCCCTCGAGCAGGATCCGCCCGGAGTCGACCGGCTCCAGGAGGTTCACGCAGCGGAGCAGCGTGCTCTTGCCGCTGCCGCTCGCCCCGATGATGACGAGCACCTCACCGGCGGTGACGCTCAGGTCGACGCCGTCGAGGACGACAAGGTCGCCGAAGCTCTTGCGGACGCCTTCGAGCTGCACGACGGGAGTCGAGCCGTTCGCGCTCATGGCAGGAGTCAACGGGAGGCGGCCGCGGATGTCAAGAACTGGATACCTCGCTGTCCGACAGGCCCGAACGGGCGGTCGTACATCCTCACCTCGCGTGCTCCTCGAACTGAGGCAGGTCGTCCGTGATCTCGAACCACGCCGCCTTCGAACCGACGAAGATGTGGGCGGCCGGCCTGATGCTCGGCGAGTCGACGAGCGACCCGAGCGCAACGTGCACGTAGGCGCCGTCGCGCACGACCGAGAAGAGGAGGGAGCCGCAGGCGCCGCACCGCGTGTCGTTCAGGTCGTCGTCTCCGTGGACGAGGAGCGCCTCCGCGCCGGCGGTGATCTCGAGCTTCTCGCGCTCGATGCCGGCGAACGGCTTGAACGCCGACCCGGTCGCGGCACGGCAGCGCGAGCAGTGGCAGTTCAGGGCGTAGCGGAACTCGTCGGCGACCACGTAACGCACCGTCCCACACTCGCAGCCTCCGACAAGCATCGCTACGTGAGACGGTGTTGAGCCGCAAAAGTCATCTCTCGGCCCGTCGCCCGGCGGCGCAGCAGGTACTCGTCGCGACTGACTGAAGCGGTAGACCGGCTCGCACACGACGGTGCCGGCCTCCTGACGTCGTCGATCGGGAGGTGGCCGGCCGGGGCTAGGCGGCGACAGCCGCGTCTGCCTTCTCGAACACGAGCTCGCCGTTCTCTGCGTCCACGCGAATGGTGTCGCCCTCGGCGAAGCGCGCCTCGAGCAGCGCCTTCGCGAGCGGGTTCTCGACGAGCCGCTGAAGCGCCCGTTTGAGCGGCCGCGCGCCGTAGGTCGGGTCCCAGCCCGCGTCGAGCACGACCTCCTTCGCAGCAGCGGTCAGCTCGAGGGACAGTCCCCGTTCGTCCAGCCGCTCGCGCAGCAGCTCGAGCTGAAGCTCGACGATCTCGGCCAGCTGCTCCCGCTCGAGCGGCGTGAACACGACGATCTCGTCGATCCGGTTCAGGAACTCGGGCCGGAAGACATCGCGGAGCGCGTCGGCCGAGCGGACGTTCGAGGTCATGATGATGACCGTGTGCCGGAAGTCGATCGTGCGGCCGTGGCCGTCCGTCAGCCGGCCGTCGTCGAGGATCTGGAGCAGCACGTCGAAGACCTCGCCGTGCGCCTTCTCGATCTCGTCGAGGAGGACGACGGAGTACGGACGTCGCCGTACGGACTCCGTCAGCTGCCCGCCCTCTTCGTAGCCGATATAGCCGGGGGGCGCGCCGACGAGCCGCGACACGGTGTGCCGCTCCTGGTACTCGGACATGTCGAGCCGCACCATCGCGCGGTCGTCGTCGAACATGAATTCCGCGAGGGCGCGCGCCAGCTCGGTCTTGCCGACGCCGGTGGGCCCGAGGAAGACGAAGGAGCCGATCGGACGGTTCGGATCCTGAAGGCCTGAGCGGGCGCGACGCAGGGCGTTGGAAACAGCCTCGACCGCTTCGTGCTGGCCGACGACTCGCTCGTGGAGCCTCGCCTCCATGTGGATGAGCTTCTCGGTCTCGCCCTCCATGAGCCGCGTGACCGGGATGCCGGTCCAGCGGCTGACGACGAGCGCGATGTCGTCCTCGTCGACTTCCTCCTTCACCATCGGCTCGTCCTCGGCCGCCTCCCGCTCCCCGAGCTCGGCCTCGAGCGCGGGCAGCTCGCCGTAGCGGATCTCCGCCACGCGCTGAAGGTTCCCCTCGCGCTCGGCGCGCTCGGCCTCCATGCGCAGCTCGTCGATGGTCCGCGTGATGTCCTTCACGCGCTCGAGCGCCTCCTTCTCCTTCGACCAGCGCGCGGCGAGCTCGTCCCGGGTCGCCTTGGCGTCCGCGAGCTCACGCTCGAGCGGCTCGCGCACCTCCTTCTTCTCCTTTGCCATCGCGGCCAGCTCGATCTCCAGCTGGCGGACGCGACGCTCGGCCTCGTCCAGCTCGAGCGGGGACGAGTCGATCTCCATGCGCACGCGCGATGCCGCCTCGTCGACGAGGTCGATTGCCTTGTCTGGGAGGAAGCGGCCGGAGATGTAGCGGTCGGAGAGCACTGCGGCGGCGACGAGCGCCGCGTCGCGGATGCGGACGCCGTGATGCGCCTCGTACCGCTCCTTGAGGCCGCGGAGGATGGCAATCGTGTCGGCGGACGACGGCTCGCCGACGAAGACCGGCTGGAAGCGGCGTTCGAGCGCAGCGTCCTTCTCGATGTGCTCGCGGTACTCGTCTAGCGTCGTCGCGCCGATCGCGCGAAGCTCGCCACGGGCAAGCATCGGCTTGAGCATGTTCGCGGCGTCGACGGCGCCCTCGGCCGCGCCGGCGCCGACGATCGTGTGCAGCTCGTCGATGAAGACGATCAGCTCGCCCTCTGCGGCGGCGATCTCGCCCAGCACGGCCTTGAGCCGCTCCTCGAACTCGCCGCGGTACTTCGCTCCGGCGAGCAGCGCGCCGATGTCGAGCGCCCACACGCGCTTGCCCTTCAGCCCCTCGGGCACGTCGCGGGCGACAATCCGCTGCGCGAGCCCCTCGACGATGGCGGTCTTCCCCACGCCGGGGTCGCCGATCAGCACCGGGTTGTTCTTCGTTCGCCGCGAGAGCACCTGGATCACGCGGCGGATCTCCTCGTCGCGGCCGATGACCGGGTCGAGCTTGCCGCTCTCGGCGAGCGCGGTGAGGTCGCGGCCGAACTTCTCAAGCGCTTGGTACGAGCCCTCCGGGTCCTGGGAGGTGACGCGCTGCGCGCCCCGGACGTCCTTGATCCGCGCGAGCAGCTCGTCGCGCGGCACGGCGTCGAGCGCGAGCAGCAGGTGCTCGACGGAGACGTACTCGTCGTCCAGCTTTTGCGCCTCCTCACCGGCCTTGTCGAGCGTGCCCGAGAGCTCGGCCGACATGCGGGGCTGTTGCGCGGCGCCCTCCACAGCCGGCTTCTGCGCGAGCCGTGCGTCCGCCTCGGCGCGCAGCGACTGCGCCGACGGCACGAGCGACCGCGGCAGCTCCTGGTCGAGCAGGGCGAGCAACAGGTGCTCGGGATACACCTCGGGATTGCCGCGGCGCCGCGCATCCTCGACGGCGGCAGCCACCGCTTCCTGCGACTTGATCGTGAGCCTCTGGAAATCCATCAGCTGCGCCTCCTCGGCAGCCGGAGCTCCCTCTGCGCCTCGGAGTAGAGGACGACGTCGCGGCGGTACTGCTTGTGCACGGAGTCGACTGCCTCGTTCATCTCACGCTCCAGCCGGTCGAGCATCTTCCGCAGGGCGGCGAGCTCGTCCTCGAGCGCGAGCACCCGCCGCACGCCCGCGAGGTTGAGGCCGAGCTCCGTCGTCAGGCGCTGGATCTCTCGCAGGCGGGCGAGGTCGTGCTCGGAGTACAGCCGCGTGCCGCCCGGCGTGCGTCCGGGCCGGACGAGCCCCTTCGCCTCGTAGATACGAAGCGTCTGCGGGTGCATGCCGACGAGGTCGGCGGCGACCGAGATCATGTAGCGCGGCCTTTGGTCGTTCACGAGAACGCCTTCTCCCTCGGATCCTCGCTGGACGCGTCGCGCAGTTGCTCGACGGCCTCGCGCTCCTTTTTCGAGAGCTTCGACGGCACGGTCACACGCACGCGGGCGATGAGGTCGCCTTGGCCCGAGCCCTTGAGCTTCGGTGCGCCGCGGCCCTTGATGCGTAGCAGCTTGCCATCCTGCGTACCGGCCGGCACCTTGAGCGAGACGCGACCGCTCGGCGTCGGCACCTCGACCGTCGCGCCCAGTGCGGCCTCGGGATACGTGACGGGGACCTCGATCTCGAGGTCGGCGTCGCCTCTGCGGCGGAACAGCTTCGACGCAGCCACGCGCGTGACGACGTAGAGGTCGCCGGCCGGCGCGCCGCCGTAGCCCGCCTCGCCCTTGCCGCGCAGGCGGATGCGCGTGCCGTCCTTCACGCCGGCCGGGATCTTCACCTTGAAGCGGCGCGTCCGGCGCTCGCGGCCCGCGCCGTGGCAGGTTTGACAGGGGTCCTCGATCACCGTGCCGTTGCCGCGGCAACGCGGGCACGGCTGCGATAGGGCGAACAGCCCCTGCGCCTCCGAGACGACCCCGCGGCCGCCGCATTGCGGGCAGGTCTTCGGCAGCGTCCCGGGCTTCGCGCCCGAGCCCTTGCACACCGAGCACCCCGACTCAAGGCTGACGGGAATCGTCGTCTCGACGCCCCGCAGCGCGTCGGCGAACGAGAGATTCAGTTCGACCTCGACGTCCTGGCCGCGCCGGCCGCGCGGCGCCTGCTGCGCGCGCGTGCCGCCGCCGCGGCCGCCGAAGATCCCGCCCATCAGGTCGCCGAGATCGCCGAAGTCGCCGAAGTCGAACGTGAACGAGCCGCCGGGGCCGAACTCCGGCCGACCGCTCGGCGAGCCCCAGGCGTCGTACTGCTTCCGCTTCTCGGAGTCGGAGAGGACGTCGTAGGCGGCCTGGACCTCCTTGAACATCCCCTCGGCCTCGGTGTCGCCGGGGTTCTTGTCGGGGTGGTACTTCCGCGCGAGTGAGCGATAGGCCTTCTTGATCTCGTCTGCCGATGCGCCCTTCTCGACCCCGAGCACCTCGTAGAGGCTTCTAGTGGTTCTCATCGCCACCGGCGCTCACCACCACGCGGGCCGGCCGCAGCACGCGGTCGCCCAGGCGATAGCCCTTCTGGATCACCTCGATGATGGCGCCTTCCTCTGCCTGCGACGGCTGCGTGAGGAGCGCCTCGTGCTCATGTGGGTCGAAGTTCCCGTCCGTCTCGACCGCAACGAGACCCTCCTTCGCGAGCACGTGGGACAGCTCGCGGTGGACGAGCTTCACTCCCTCGAACACATCGTGAGCCGTCACGCCCTCTGGCTGCGCCGGGGGAACCTCCCGGTTCCCCCGGACCCCCTCCACCGGTCCGCTGTCGCGGACGGGCGGCTTCACCGCCTCCTCGAGCTTCACCTCCTCGTGCTCGGCCGCGGCGTCGAGCGCCCGCTCGAGGTCGTCGTGCACCGGCAGGAGCTCCTTCACGAGCCGCTCGTGTGCTCGTGCCACGAGCGCCTGCTGGTCGCGCGCCGCCCGCTTCCGATAGTTGTCGAAGTCGGCTGCGACGCGCTGGAGGTCGGCGATCGCGGAGTCGCGCGCGGCCTCCAGCTCGGCGAGCTGCTGCTCGAGCTCGGCCTTCGTCTGCGTCACTTCGCCTCCTCGTCGACGACCTCGTAGTCGGCGTCCTCGACAACCTCGTCGTCGGAGGGTGCCGCACCATCACCGTCAGCCGGCCCAGCCTGCTCCGCGCTCGCCTTCGCGTAGACTGCCTCGGCCAGCGAGTGCGAGGCCTCGACCAGGGCGTCCGTCTTCGCCTTCACGTCCGCGAGGTCGGAGCCCTTGAGCGCCTCGTTCAGCTCCATGATCCGGCCCTCGATCGTCCCCGCGACCGACTCGTCGAGCGCCTCGCGGTTCTCCTCGAGCGCCTTCTCGGTCTGGTAGACGAGGTTCTCGGCCATGTTCTTCGCGTC
>JBKJWA010000161.1:0-13127 GCA_046716705.1 Gaiellaceae bacterium | reverse complement strand
CCGGCTCCAGCATCGAGTTCGAGGAGCGCGGCGAGCACGAGCTGAAGGGCGTTCCGGGCACGTGGAGGCTGTATGCCGTCGTTCGTGCCTGAAACGCACTACGCCCGCAGTGGCGATGTCAACATCGCCTACCAGATCGTGGGCGACGGGCCGATCGACCTCGTCCTCGTGCCGGGCTGGGTATCGCACCTGGAGCTTGACTGGGAGGAGTTGCGCTACGCCCACTTCCTCGGCCGGCTCGCTTCCTTTTCCCGGATGATCCTCTTCGACAAGCGGGGGACGGGACTGTCCGATCGACCGGGCGGCCTACCGGACCTCGAGACGCGCATGGACGACGTGCGCGCCGTCATGGATGCGGCGACCAGCGAACGAGCGGCGCTCTTCGGCTACTCCGAGGGCGGGCCGATGGCAATCCTCTTTGCCGCCACGTATCCCGACCGCACGTCCGCACTCGTGCTCTACGGGACATATGCCAAGCGCCAGGATCCGGATGACGACTATCCGTGGTGTCCGACGCGCGAGGACCGCGTCGCGGCCGCGGCGGAAATCGAGCAAACGTGGGGGAACGAGGCCGACCTCGGCACGATGGCCCCGAGCGCGGACGCGGCTATGGTGCGGTGGTGGAGAAGCCGGGCGCGCGCCTCGGCCAGTCCCGGAGCGGCGCGCGACCTGATTCTCATGAACAGCCAGATCGACGTGCGCCATGTCCTACCGAGTGTCGGTGTTCCCACACTCGTGTTGCATCGCGACGGCGACCGCGACTCACGGGTCGAGGAGGGCCGGTACATCGCGAGGAGGATCCCCGGCGCTCGCTTCGTCGAACTGCACGGCGACGATCACTTTCCGGCAGTGAACGGCGACGACATTCTCGACGAAGTGGAGGAGTTCCTGACCGGGGTCAGGAGAGGCCCAGAGACCGACCGCGTGCTAGCCACCGTCCTCTTCACCGACCTCGTAGGCTCGACCGAGCGGGCCGTCGAACTGGGCGACCGTCGCTGGCGCATGCTGCTCGAAGACCACCATTCGCTCGTGCGCCGTGAGCTCACCCGCTGGCGTGGAGCCGAAGTAGACACGGCCGGCGACGGTTTCCTCGCCACATTCGACGGTCCGGCTCGGGCCATCCGCTGTGCGCGGTCGATACGGGATGCGCTCGAGGAGCTCGGGCTCGAGATGAGGGCCGGCCTCCATACGGGAGAAGTCGAGCGGGTCGGTGAGCGCGTGACCGGCATCGCGGTGCACACCGGGGCACGCGTGTCCGCCCAGGCGGGGCCGGGAGAGGTGCTCGTCTCGCAGACGGTCAGAGATCTCGTAGCCGGCTCCGGCATCGAGTTCGAGGAGCGCGGGGAGCACGAGCTGAAGGGCGTTCCGGGCAGATGGCGGCTGTACGCTGTTCTTGATGCCTGAGGCCTATGTCGCCGACGCCGTTCGCAGCGCGATCGGCAAGAGGAACGGGACATTGGCGAGCATCCGCGCAGACGAGCTCGCGGCACAGGTCCTGAACGGCCTGGTCGACCGCGCCGGCATCGATCCCGCAGAGATCGAAGATGTCCAGATGGGCTGCGTGAGCCAGGTCGGCGAGCAGGCGCTGAACGTCGGGCGCGTCGCGTTACTCGTCGCGGGCTGGCCCGAGACTGTCTGCGCCGCGACGACCGACCGCCAGTGCGGCTCCTCCATGCAGACCGCCTTCAGCGCGACGGCAGCTGTTCAGGCCGGCCATCTCGACGTCGTCGTCGCGGCGGGCGTCGAGCACATGTCCCGCGTGCCGATGGGCTCGAACCTCGGCCCGGGCGGCTTCAGCTTCTCCGAGAGGCTCCACGAGCGCTGGGAGATCGTGCCCCAGGGCATCTCCGCAGAGGTGCTCGCCGACGAGTGGAACCTCTCCCGCGAGGCGCTCGATGCGTATTCCTACGAGTCGCACCGGCGGGCGATCGCGGCCATCGACGAGGGGCGATTCGAGAGCGAGATCGTGCCGATCGAGGTCATGAACCCACATGTCGGCACACTGTTCGCCGTCGACGAGACGCCGAGGCGCGACACGTCGCTCGAGAGGCTCGGCGAACTGCCGACGGTCTTCAAGAACGACGGCGTCGTAACGGCGGGCAGCTCGAGCCAGATCTGCGACGGCGCCGCCGCGATGCTGATCGTCTCCGAGGCTGCCGCCAACCGACTCGACCTGGAGCCGCGTGGCCGCTTCGTCTCCTTCGGCCTCGCAGGCGTCGATCCGTACCGGATGCTCCACGGGAACCCGCAGGCTTGCGAGCGCGCGCTCGAGAAGGCCGGGCTGACGTGGGACGACATGGCCGTGATCGAGGTCAACGAGGCGTTCGCATCGGTCGTCCTTCAATTCCTCGCCGACACCGGCCTTGGGGAGCGCTGGGAAGCGGGCGACGTGAACCCGAGCGGCGGCGGCATCTCCCTCGGGCATCCGCTGGGAGCGACCGGCGCCCGCGTCACGGCCACGCTCCTCGCCGAGCTCGAGCGCCGCGACGCCCGCTACGGCATCGCGACGATGTGCATCGGACAGGGCCAAGCCATCGCGGGCGTCCTCGAGCGGCTGTAAGAGGTTTAAGGCGTCCGGCCGCGAACCGATACTCGAGTTGTGGTCCGCTTCCTCATAAGCCTCATCCGCCCGCTTCCTCGGGGCCGCTTGGCCGTCCTCCACGGTCAGCGCTGAACAGCACCGCGAGCCGGTCGACGTCACGGATGTCGACGAGCAACTCGAGCTCGTCACCGGTCTCGAGCCGCGTTCCGCCCCGGGCGGGCACCGCCGTCCCGTCGCGCACGATCGAGTAGACCCAGGTGCGCTCCCCGAGCGGAAGCTCGCGCAGCGTGCGGCCTGCCGCCGACGCTCCGTCCGCGACGACCCAGCTCATGAGGCCGGTGGGATCGACGTCACGCATGGGGACGCCCAGCCTGGGGGCCACGAACGGGATGCTCGTGCCCTGGACGAGCACCGAGAACGCGACGACGACGAAGATGATGTCGTAGACGCGCTCGCCCTCCTCGATGCCCTCGAGCAGCGCGAGCGTCCCCAGCAGAATGGGCACCGCTCCTCTCAGTCCTCCCCACATGACGAAGAACCGCTCGCCCCAGCGCAGCCGCATCGGCAGCGTCAAGAGGCCGACGGCGATCGGGCGCGCCACGAACGCGAGCACGAGGGCCAGCAAGAGCCCGTCGAGCCACACGTCGGCCGCGCCAAAGTCCGCGAGGGAGATCGTCAGGCCGAGGACGGTGAACATCGCGATCTCGGCGAGGTTCGCGAGCGACTTGTGGAAGCGCTCGATCTCACCCTTGTACGGAGCTCGAGCATCGCCGAAGAGGATCCCGGCAACGAACACCGCGAGGAAGCCGGAGCCGTGCGCGAGCGCGGTGACGCCATAGATGACGCCGGCTGACGCGAGCGCGAGGATCGGATAGAGAGTCTCGTTCGCGAGATCGATCCGATGCATCGCCTTGCGCAGCGCGATCGCTCCGAGCACGCCGAAGGCGAGGCCGACGACCATCTCGGAGAGGAACTCGAGGGCGACTGCCCAGAACGATGCGGCATCGTTCGTCGCGAACTCGAGCGCGCCGATCATGAGCGAGATGGAGACCGGGTCGTTCACGCCCGACTCTCCCAACAGCGTCGTGCCCGTCCGGCCGCCGATCTCTTTGCGGCCGAGAACGGAGAACATCACTGCCGGGTCGGTGGGCGAGAGCGCAGCGCCGAGAATCGCCGCCAGCGTCCAGCTCATGTCGAGGGCTGCGTGCGCGAACAGCGCGATCAGCAGGGCGGTGCCGAACGTGCCGACGACGCCGAGCGCCGTGATCTCGTGCCAGGAGCGCCGAAACCGGCGCCAGCCGACATCCATCCCGCCCTCGAAGAGGATGATGATGAGGGCGACGGCGCCGATTCGCGTCGCCGTTTCGATCGAGACGACCGCAAGGCCCGGGAAGACGTCGCTGGCGACGGCCGCGGCGATGAGGAAGATCACCGGCCCGGGAATGGGGAACCAGGCGCTGAGCTTGCTCATCGCGATGGCGACGAACAGCCCACCCGCGACGATGAGGACGACGGCGGCGAAGTCTGCGATCTCGGACACGGTCGCGGGTAGTCTCGCACCCAGCATGGCGACCTACGATGCGATTGCCGGCCTGCCGCTGGAGGTCGACGGCTACGAGCTGGAGGCCTTCGAACGGCCGGTTTCGAGCGGATTCGTGCGGCACACGACCGTCGTCAGGCTTCGTGGTGGCGGGGAGGAGGGCCTCGGCGAGGATGTGACGTACGAGGCGGACGAGCACGAGAAGCTTCGCCGCGGTATGTCCCACGACCTGAGTCGTACGCAGACGTTCGCCGGCTTCTCGGAGGTCGTCGGCTCCCTCGACCTCTTTCCCGACGGCCCGCCGGAGGTGCCCGCGAGAAGGAACTACCGGCGCTGGGCGTTCGAGAGCGCGGCGCTCGACCTGGCACTTCGGCAGGCGGGCACCACGCTCGCCCAGGCTCTCGGCCGGACGCCCGAGCCTGTGCGATTCGTCGTCTCTAGGCGCCTGCCCAAGCCTCCATCCGTCGAGCCGCTGCGGACGATCCTCGGAGTCCACCCGGCCACGCGCTTCAAGCTCGATCCGACGAGCGAGTGGACGGAGGAGACCGTCGCCGAGCTTGCCGAGCTCGACGCGGTGGACGTGCTCGACTTGAAGGGGGCCTATCGCGGGACGGCCGTCGACCAGCCGCCCGATCCGCGGCTCTACCGGCTGGTCGCCGAGGCGTTCCCGGAGGCCGTGCTCGAAGACCCCGATCTCGTGGATCCCGGTACCGCCGAGGCGCTGGAGCGTCATCGCGAGCGCATCAGCTGGGACGCGGTCATTCACTCGGTGGACGAGATCGAAGGGCTGCCGTTCGCGCCGCGCTGGCTCAATATCAAGCCGTCCAGGTTCGGGAGCTGCTCTGCGCTCTTCGACACGTACGACTACTGCCACGCTCACGGCATCACGATGTACGGCGGAGGGCAGTTCGAGCTCTCTGTGGGGCGAGGGCAGATTCAGACGCTTGCGTCGCTCTTCCATGCGAACGGTCCGAACGACGTCGCCCCACTCGGCTATGACGGCGAGGCGGTGGAGCCCGGGACGCCCGCGAGCCCGTTGCCGCCGAATGGCTCAACCATGGGATTTCGGTAGGTGGCGACGTTGCACCCGGCCCCGACTCGGCGTACCGTGTAGGCAGCCCGGATGTACGTTCATCGCAGAGTCGACCCAAGCGAACGGTTCCGCGAGCGGCGGCAACGTGCGCGCAGGCGCAAGAGGCTTCGGCGCGCCGGTTTCGCGACGGCGTTGCTCGCGCTGGTCGCCGGCGTCGTGCTCGGCGCATCCTTCTTCACCCGTGGCGGGCAGGCTGACGCCCCGATCGCGGCGACGCAGACGCGCGCGGTCGCGAAGGCGAAGCCTCGCGTCCCGGACGAGATCCGCGGCGTCCACGTGACGATGGGCCTTGCGTCGATCGAGGGCAAGCTCGGGGAGTACCTCGCGCTCCGGGCGTACGGGCTCAACACGCTCGAGCTCGACGTCAAGGACGAGAACGGCTCAATCGGGTTCTCGTCCACGGAGCTGCCGCAGCTCGCGCACGACGTCGGGGCGGCGAGCCTCCACTACGACGGGCGCGCTGCGGCTACCGCAGCCGAAGAGGCAGGCGTCTATCTCATCGGCCGTGTCGTCGCCTTCGCCGACCCGACGCTCGGCCCGGCTCGGTCGCAGCTTGCGTTGCAGTGGCCCGACGGCACCGTCTGGCGTGACCCGGCCGGGCTCGCGTGGCTGAACCCCTATGACAAGCGCGCGTGGCGATACGTCGTCGACGTCGCCGCCGCCGCGGCGAAGGCCGGCTTCGACGAGATCCAGTTCGACTACGTCCGCTTCCCGAGCGACGGCGATCTCGAGTCCATCGTGTACCCGATGACCCGCAAGGAGTCGAAGGCGCGCACGATCGAGCGCTTCCTCGCCTATGCGAGCAAGCGGCTCCGACCTCTCGGCGTACGCGTGTCGGCGGATCTCTTCGGCCTCGCCGCGACGCGCGACCTCGGTGTCGGCCAGTCGCCGAAGATGCTAGGGCGGCACCTCGATGCGATCTACCCCATGGTCTACCCGTCGCACTACGTGCCCGGCGAGCACCACCTGACCGACCCGGAGGCGTTCCCGGGCCGAACGGTGGAGGAGTCGCTGCGTGACTACCAGAAGGCCGTGCGCGGCACGAAGGTGAAGATCGTGCCGTGGCTCCAGGACTTCTCCCTGAGCCGTGAGTACGGGCTGGCGGAGGTGACGGACCAGGTGCTGGCCGCGCGGCGCGTGAAGGCGGGCGGCTTCATGCTCTGGAACCCGCTCGGCATCTATACACGAGAAGCACTTTCGGCCAGATAGCACGCCTTCTTCACCCTTTCCTTACACCCAGATCAACCACGGCACACTCCGCGGGGCCATACTTCGTGCGTGATGCGGAAGGTCGCTGCCGCCTGCTTGCCGCTGCTCGCGCTCGTGCTCCTCGCCGGCTCGTCCCAGGCGGGATCCGTCGCGCAGGGAGGCGGTTGCCTTGTGGTCAATGCCGGCCGCGGGATCGTCTCGTTCAACGCGAAGGGCTTTCTCCTCGGCCGCTTCGACCAGGGCCTGGTCGACATCGAGGATCCTCTTCAGGGTGACGGCAACGTGCGGGTCTTCGGCTGGGACAAGAAGCGCCTGCTGACAGAGACGAAGACGCGCTACATCGGCTCGTTCGTGAGGTTCCGGGCCAGTGGCCTCTTCAAGGTCCGCGTGGAGGCGTTGGAAATGGAGCTCAGCCTCGCCGGCAAGGGCACGGCGACGCTGACGTCGGACGGGTTCTTCGACGCCGGTGAGTACTCGACCGACGGCCAGAGCTTCTGCGAGAGCCGCTTCCAGCCGATGCCGGACGTGCCGCGCAAGCTCGTCATCGCCGAGCAGACGACCGGCTAGGCATCATCCTCAGACGATGGCGGCGAGCACCGCATCGATTCTGGTCGTCGAGGACGAGAGCTCCATCGCGTCCTTCGTCGCCCTGTACCTGAAGAACGCCGGCTATTCGGTGAACACCGCTGCCACCGGCGGCGAGGCGCTCGCGGCGATAGGGGCTGACGCACCGGCGCTCATCGTGCTCGACCTCATGCTCCCGGACATCGACGGGATCGAGGTATGCCGCCGCATCCGCTCGACGTCCGACGTACCCATCCTCATGCTCACTGCACGCGATGAGGACGTCGACAAGATCATCGGGCTCGAGGTCGGCGCGGACGACTACATGACGAAGCCGTTCAACCCGCGCGAGCTCGTCGCACGCGTGAAGTCCATCCTCCGGCGCGTGACGCCGGAGCGCCGCCTGCCGGAGAGCGCGGTCATCCGCCACGGCGATCTCACCATCGACGCAGGTCGCCGGGAGGTGCACGTGGGCGACGAGGAGATCCAGCTCGCGCCGAAGGAATTCGACCTCCTCTGGGAGCTGCTCGACCACCGCGGTCTCGTGCTGACGCGCGACCAGCTGCTCGAGCGCGTGTGGGGGTACACGTTTGCCGGTGACACGCGTACCGTGGACGTCCACGTGCGCCAGATCCGTCGCAAGCTCGACGAGGCATCGCCGATCGTGACGGTGTGGGGCGTGGGCTACAAAGTGTCGCCCGCGAAGGACGCCGCAGCCGCAGGCTAGCCCCGGTGCTCCAGTCGCTCCGTTTCCGGCTGCCGGCGCTCTTCCTCACAGGCGTGCTGCTCGCGGGCATCGTCTCGGCGGCGATCGCCTTCCGACTGCTGCAGAGCTACTCGGAGGACCGGTCGCTCTCCGAGCTGCGCCGCGAGGCAGGCGGCCTGACGAGCCTCTACGCCCAGCAGGCCATCAAGTCGACGGACGAGGGCGGCATCGCGCCGGCGTTCGTCGGCGCGGAGCTCGAGAACGCGACAGGCGACCGCATCTACTACGCGGGGCTCCCGTTGTTCCCCGGGGAGACGGCCGGGCTTCGCAGGCTGCCCAGCGGCCTGATCGACTGGCCGGCGATTCGCGCGGGGCAATCGGTCACGTTCGAGTTCACCCCGCCGGACGGGGACCGGCCGTACATCGCCGTCGGTTCGCCCGTCGCGCTCGAAGGCACGACGTTCGGCGCGCTCGTCGTCGCGAAGCCGAAGACCGTGCTCCGTGACACGTGGCTGACGCTCATGAAGTTCTTCGCCGTCTCGCTGCTGGGAGGGCTGGTGGTCGCGGCCGGCGTCGGCTGGTTTGCGTCGCGCCGAATCGTGCGCCCGGTACTCACCCTCTCACGCGCCGCCGACGAGATCGCCGAAGGCCGGTACGACGTCGCCGTCCCTCAGCTGAAGGGCGGCGACGAGATCTCGCATCTCGCCGAGCGGTTCAGCGACATGGCGGCGCGGCTCGCGGAGGCGGAGGAGCTCGAGCGGAACTTTCTCATGTCTGTCTCGCATGAGCTGCGGACGCCGCTCACCGCCATCCGCGGCCACCTCGAGGCCGTGCGCGAGGGTGTCGTGCGCGAGCCGGCGGCACAGGCCGAGTCGCTGGACGTCATTGCCGCGGAGACGGACCGCCTCGAGCGGCTCGTCGGCGACGTCCTCGACCTCGCGAAGCTCGACGCGCGCCGGTTCACCGTACTGCGAGAGGAAGTCGACATGGGTCGGCTGCTCGACCAGGCGTACGCGTCGTTCGGTGAAGAGGCGAGGCGGCGTGGAATCGAATACCGGTACCAGGCGCACGAGCGGCCGGTGATCACGACCGACGGCGATCGGGTCCTCCAGATCATCTCCAACCTCCTCGCGAACGCCTTCCGCTGGACTCCCGACGGCGGCACGATCGAGCTCGCGCTCGATGCCGAGAACGGCGACGTCTCGGTCGCCGTAGCCGACTCAGGCCCCGGCATCAAGCGGGACGAGCAGGAACGCATCTTCCGCCCGTTCTGGTCGCAGGACGGTGGCGGGACGGGCCTCGGCCTGACGATTGCACGGGAGCTCGCGATGGCGCTCGGCGGACGGATCGAGCTCGCGAGCACGAGCGGTGAGGGCAGCCGCTTCGCCCTCGTGCTACCGGCGACTCCTCTGCGCTAGCTCTGTGTGTCGGCTCGGCGGTCGCCCAGGCGGTGCACGGTCGCGGGCGCAGAGCCGATCGCCTGCTCGATCCGCGCGAGCCGCTCGTCGACGGACTGCCAGCCGGCGCCGATGAGGTCCACGAGCAGGCCGAGGTCATCGACGCGAGCATGGCGCTCGGCGGCGAGCTCGGTCTCGAGACGCTCGAGACGGCGCAGCAGCTGGACCGCCATCCCGCGCACCTCTGCGACCTGACGTCCCATCGGCGCAGCCTCGCGGCGGACGCCGTCGCGAACCGCGTCGACGACCTGCGTCGGCAAGGTTGCGGCGAGCCCGTCGGCGGCGGAGGACAGCTCGGCGAGCTGAAGGTGCGTCCGCTCGAGGACGGCGCTCACGTCGGCCGCGTCGGGTCGCCCTGCCCGCGCCTCGGCGAGGCGCTCCCGCGCACGCTCCATCGCGTTGCCTTGCATGCCGGGGACGATAACGCCGCCCTCGGACGGTTCCTGCTGGCACACTTCAGGGCCGGCCCAGTTCGCGGTCGCGCCTACAAGGAGCCCTCGTGTCGATCTTGCCCATTCTCCTCCTGCTGTTCATCCTCATGTGGTTCCTCGTCATCCGCCCCCAGCGGAGGCGCGCTCAGGAGCAGCAGCGCGTCATCGACAACCTCTCCCCGGGCCAGGAGATCCTCACCGCAGGCGGCCTCTACGGGACCGTCCAGTCGCTCATGGGCGACGACGAGGTCCGCGTCGAGATCGCGCCGGACGTCTACGTGCGCGTCGCGCGGCGTGCGATCGCGGCCGTGATCACCGAAGAGGACGACGAGCTCGGCGAGCTCGAGAGAGCCCAGCAGAAGGCGCAGGAAGAGGTGCTCGCGGCGCGCGACGCCGGCGAGCGGTAGTCCGCCACACCAGACGATGCGCGAACGACGGAACCACCTGATCCTGGTCGGCTTCATCGTCGCCGCGCTGGCCGGCGTGGCACTGCTCGGCGTGCCGGGCTCGCCGTTCCACCGCAGCGCGACCCTCGGCCTCGACCTTCAGGGCGGTCTCGAGGTGGTGCTCAAGGCCGTCCCGCCCAAGGGGGGCGAGCTCACGGAGGACGACCTCGATCGCTCCGTCGACATCATGCGCAACCGCATCGACAAGCTCGGCGTCTCAGAGCCTGAGGTCCGCAAGCAGGGCGATGACCAGATCGTCATCCAGCTCGCCGGCGTCACCGACCCGGAGAAGGCGGCCGAGCTGATCGGGAAGACCGCTCAACTCGAGCTCTACGACCTCGAGCAGGACATCACCGGCCCGTCCATCGGGGCACAGGGCGCCGTCGCGACCGACTCGCTCTTCGAGCTCCTGGGCGGCAACGCAGGCTCGGCGCCCAAGGGAGCGTCGGCGTACTACCTCTTCGGGAAGAACGGCCGGGTGCTCGAAGGGCCGGTCGGCACGCGTAACGAGCTCTTCACGAGGAAGAACCCGAAGGTGCCCAAGGGCGGCAAGGTGCTCGGCGTCCCGAAGGCCACGGTCGTCGTCACGTGCGCCCCCACCGAGGAGCAGGCGTGCCCTCCCGACCTCACGACGGGCGGCTCGTACTTCTACCTCTTCCGCTACCAGCCGGACGACCCGGAGAACCCTGTGCCGGAGATGACCGGCCGGCACATCAAGGCCGACGGCACGCGCCACGACTTCGACCAGTTCGGCCAGCCGATCGTGACGATGGCGTTCACCGGCGAGGGCGAGGACCGCTTCCAGGACATCACGCGGCGCCTGTGGCAGCGCGGCAACTTCCGCGGTGGCTCCCAGCACTTCGCGATCGTGCTCGACCGCGAGATCAAGTCCTGGCCGCAGATCGACCACACCGACCGATCGCTCTCGGACGGCATCGGCGGCGGCTCGGCGCAGATCGAGAACATCGGGACGCTCGGGGAGGCCAAGGACCTCGCGCTCGTGCTCCAGACGGGCGCCCTGCCGGTCTCCTTCGAGCAGCTCGAGCGAACCGACGTCTCGGCCACGCTCGGCAAGGACTCGTTGCGCGAGGCCCGGCTCGCGATCCTCATCGGCCTGCTCCTCGTCGCGGTCTTCCTGCTCGTCTTCTATCGCTTCCTCGGCCTCGTCGCCGTCTTCGGGCTTGGCATCTACGCGGCGTTCATGTACGCCGCGATCCTTGTCTTCAACGTCACGCTGACCCTCCCCGGCGTCGCCGGCCTCGTCCTCACGCTCGGAGTGGCGGCGGACGCGAACGTCGTGATCTTCGAGCGCATCAAGGAGGAGGTGCGGTCCGGGAAGTCGACGCGCGCGGCCATCGCCACCGGCTATCAGAAGGGCTTCCACACGATCGTCGACGCGAACGTCGTGACGGCGATCACAGCGCTCGTGCTGTTCGCAGTGGCGACGGCACAGGTGAAGGGATTCGCCTTCATGCTGCTGATCGGCACGGCGGTCTCGCTGCTCACGGCCGTCGCCGCGACACGCGCGATGCTCGGCCTGCTCGCCGGCTTCCGCTGGTTCGACAGCCCGAGGTTCATGGGCGCGGCCTCGGAGCAGCGCGTCTGGTTCCGCGCCGACTACATGGGCCGCCGGAGGATCTGGTTCGGGTTCTCGGCGCTCGTCATCCTCGTCAGCGTGCTCGCCCTCGTGCTCCAGGGTCTCAACCTCGGGATCGACTTCAAGGGCGGTACGCAGATGACGCTGGAGACGCCGGAGTTCGTCGCCCTCGAGGACGTTCGTTCGCGAACGTGCGACATCGGGCATTGCGATGCGGTCGTGCAGGGCCGCGGAGAGTCCCGTGGCGAGCAGTACAGGAGCTTCCAGGTACGTACGAAGTCGCTCACGCTGCCGCAGCAGAACGAGCTCCAGGGATCCCTAACAGACGATCTCGGCGCGGCAGTGAGCATCAAGAACGTCTCTTCCAGCTTCAGCCGGCAAATCGCGCGGCTCGCGCTGATCGCCATCCTCGTCTCGCTCGTGCTCATCGTCGGCTACATCACGCTGCGCTTCGACCTGAAGTACGCGATCCCGGTGCTGATCGCGCTCGCCCACGACGTGATGATCACCGTCGGCATCTACGCGCTCACGGGGAGGGAGGTGACGACGGCGACCGTGGCCGCCATCCTCACCGTGCTCGGATACTCGATCTACGACACGATCATCATCTTCGACCGCATCCGTGAGAACACGCCGATCATGCGTCGCGCGTCGTTCAACACGATCGGCAACATCTCGCTCTGGGAAACGATTCCCCGTTCCTTGGCGACGACGTTCATCACGCTGCTGCCGATCACGAGCTTGTGGCTGTTCGGCGGACAGACGCTGCAGGACTTCGCGTTCGCCCTGCTCGTGGGCATCGGCTTCGGCGCGTATTCGTCGATCTTCATCGCTGCTCCTCTGCTCGGCGTGCTCAAGGAGCGCGAGCCGGAATACCGCGCGCGCATGGCGAGCCAGGTCGTGGAGAAGGGCGTAGGCGGCGCGCCCCTCGTCGAGGCGCCGGCTGCGATTGCGCTCGAGGCGGAGCCGGCCGGGCAGCTCGGCGCGCCGGCGATGGGGGCTCTTCCCGGCGACGGCGCGGCGCCGCGCCCGTCGAAGCGGGAGCAGCGCCGGCAGCGACGGCGTTCGCGTCCACATGGCCGAGCGCGATAACTCGCCGCGAGAGCTCGCCGAGCGGCTCGGCCTCGCCGCCGTGGGCGCGGTCGTACTCACCGCCGAGCGCATCGACGAGCTCGCAGGTGAGCTGGCCGAGCGGGGCGGGCTGGGGCGCGACGAGGCCCGCCAGCTGATCGAGGAGGCTGTCGTCCGCTGGCGAGGCGACGCGACGCGGCTGACCGAGCGTGCGGGCCAGGGCCTGCAGGGCATCTTCGCCCAACTCGGGCTCGTCGGACGGGACGAGGTCGAGGATCTCGAGCTGCGGCTCGCCCAGGTCGAGCACCGTCTTCGCCTCGTAGAAGGCGCCGCTGAGGCGACGGCGCCGTCCGTGCAAGACTGAGGGCGTGGCTTCGGGCACGAAGACACGCAACCTCGGCCGGATGTCCGAGATCGCACAGGTCGCGGTCAAGCACGGCTTCGGCTACTTCTTCTCACGCAACAAGCTGA
>JBKJWA010000160.1:0-4609 GCA_046716705.1 Gaiellaceae bacterium | reverse complement strand
GGGCTCGACGACGCCGCCATTCGCGCCGCGATCGATGAAGCGGGCTACGAGGCCGCGTGAGCGGACCCGGACGGGTCCTCGCGTTCGCGCTCGCACTCGTCGCAGTCTTTTCGGGCGCTGCGGCCGTCGGCTACGCGGTGGGCCCCCTCGAGCGTGGCGGAGTCGACGAGAACGAACACGCCACGGGCGGCAGCGAGACGCGCGAGGGCGGCCCTCCGGCGGCCAGCGGACTTGCCGCCGACATCACGGGCACGGCTCCGCTCGCGTTTCTGATCAGGGCACCGAGCGGTGAGGTAGTCCGGCACTTCGACCTCCAGCACGCGCGGCGGATGCACCTCATCGTCGTCCGAAACGATCTCAGCTCGTTCCGCCATGTCCATCCAAAACTGGAGGGGGCGAGCTGGGTCTCGAGCATTCGCCTGCCGGCAGGGGCGTACACGGCCTATGCAGACTTCGTCTCGGAAGGTCGCCGCGCCGTCGTCTCCGCGCCGGTCGTCGTGGACGGCGGATGGCGCCGGAAGCCCTTGCCCGCCAGGAGCTCTTCGGCGAGAGCCGGTGCCTATACCGTCGAGCTCGACCTCGCCGACCCGAGGGAGGAAGATCCGACGACGCTCTCCTTCCGCGTGCTCAGAGGTGAGGAAGGCGTCGGCGTCGACCGGTACCTCGGTGCCCGGGGTCACCTCGTCGTGCTGCGAGCGGATGACCTCGCCTACCTCCACACGCACGCCGAAGAGGACTCGCTCGACTTCGAGACGACGTTCCCGAGCCCGGGCAGCTACCGAGCCTTCCTGCAGTTCGCCGTGGACGGGACCGTCCACACGGCCGCCTTCACGGTGGAGGTGCCGGAATGAGCACGGAGACCGCCGAACGCCTCCGGCTGCCGATCCAGGGGATGACCTGCGCCTCGTGCGCGGTTCGCGTGGAGAAGAAGCTCAACAAGCTCGAAGGGGTCGAGGCGAGCGTGAACTTTGCAACCGAGCAGGCGACGGTGACGTTCGACCCCGAGCTCACACCTGCAACGGCCCTCGTTCATGCGGTGGAGAGCGCGGGGTACCACGCGTCGCTCCCCGACGACGAGTCGCCAGCCGATTCACCCGGCGCCGCGGCGAAGGACGACCCCCTTCGCGACGTTCGGCTTCGCCTTGTCGTGTCGGCGGCGTTGACGCTGCCTGTGCTCCTGCTCGCGATGGTGCCGGCGCTCCAGTTCGACTACTGGCAGTGGCTCTCTCTCCAGCTCGCGACTCCCGTCGTGTTCTGGGGTGGATGGCCGTTCCACCGTGCCGCTCTCGTCAACCTCAGGCACGGCGCGGCGACGATGGACACGCTGATCTCGATCGGCACGCTGGCCGCCTGGGGCTGGTCTGTCGTTGCGCTGTTCTTCCTCGACGCGGGCCGGCCCGAGATGCGCATGCCGTTCGACTTCTCGTTCACGGCGAGCGGCAGCGAGGACGTCTACTTCGAGGTGGCGTCGGTCGTCACGGTGCTCATTCTTCTCGGCCGCTATCTCGAGGCCCGTGCGAAGTCGAGGGCCGGCGCAGCCCTGCGAGCATTGCTCGAGCTCGGCGCCAAGGAGGCGCGGGTGCTGCGCGACGGCGAAGAAGTGCTCGTGCCCATCGACGAGGTGCGGGTCGGCGAAGTCTTCGTCGTCCGCCCGGGCGAGAAGATCGCGACCGACGGTGTCGTCGTCGAGGGGGCGTCGGCGATCGACCAGTCGATGTTGACCGGTGAGTCCGTTCCTGTTGACGTCCGTCCCGGTGAGGAGGTGGCCGGCGCGACCATCAACACGTACGGCCGGCTGATCGTGCGCGCGACGAGAGTGGGTGCCGAGACGGCCCTCGCGCAGATCGCCAGGCTCGTGGCGGATGCGCAGACCGGCAAGGCGCCCGTCCAGCGCCTCGCAGACCGCGTTTCGGGCGTCTTCGTCCCGATCGTCATTGCCATCGCCGCCGCAACGCTCGGCTTCTGGCTCGGCGCCGACGCGAGCCCCGAGTTCGCGTTCTCGGCAGCCGTGGCGGTGCTCATCATCGCGTGCCCCTGCGCCCTCGGGCTCGCCACGCCCACGGCGCTCATGGTGGGCACCGGCCGCGGCGCGCAGCTCGGCATCCTCATCAAGGGCCCCGAGGTGCTCGAGGAGACCCGCCGGATCGGCACCATCGTCCTCGACAAGACCGGGACGGTGACCGAGGGTCGCATGGAGCTCGTCGACGTGCGGCCCCTGAACGGCGCGACTCGCGCCGAGGTGCTCAGGCTGGCCGGCGCGGTCGAAGACGCGAGTGAGCACCCGATCGCCCAGGCGGTCGCGAAGGCGGCGAAGGCCGAGGTCGGGGCGCTGCCCCCCGTAGAGTCCTTCGCCAACCACCCCGGCGTCGGGGTCGTCGGGCGCGTCGAGGGCCACGACGTCGAGGTCGGCCGCGCCAACGGCGAGATCACCGTCAGCTGGGACGGCGTCGCCCGCGCGACGCTCGTCGTCCGCGACACCGTCAAGCCGACGAGCCCGGAGGCAATCCGCGAACTGCGCGAGCTGGGTCTGACGCCTGTGCTGCTGACCGGCGACAGCAAGCAGGTGGCGGAGCGCGTGGCCGGCGAGGTGGGGATCGAACGCGTGCTGGCAGAGGTGCTGCCGGGCGAGAAGGCCGCGGAGGTGAAGCGCCTCCAGGAGTCCGGAGAGGTCGTCGCCATGGTCGGAGACGGTGTCAACGACGCGCCCGCCCTCGCGCAGGCCGACCTCGGCATCGCGATCGGCACGGGCACCGACGTCGCAATCGAAGCCTCGGATCTCACGCTCGTCTCCGGCGACCTGCGCGCAGCGGCCGACGCCATCCGGCTCGCCCGGAGAACGCTCGGCACGATCAAGGGCAACCTCTTCTGGGCGTTCGCGTACAACGTCGCAGCGATCCCGCTCGCCGTCGCAGGTCTCCTGAACCCCATCGTCGCAGCGGCAGCCATGGCCTTCTCGAGCGTCTTCGTCGTCACGAACAGCCTGCGGCTGCGCCGGTTCCGCAGCCCGCGTGAGGAGGTGGCCGCGGCATGACCCACGGCTACGCGGAGCACAAGGCGGAGCTCGTCAACCGGCTCCACCGCATCGAGGGGCAGGTGCGGGGCATCGAGAGGATGGTCGAAGAGGACCGCTACTGCATCGACGTCATCACGCAGATCAGCGCCGTCACGACCGCGCTCGAGAGCCTCGCGTTCGAGATCCTCGACGACCATGTATCCCACTGCGTGGCGGGCGCGCTCGAATCGGGCGACGCCGCCGTGGCCGCGGAGAAGCGTGACGAGCTGCTCGCGGCAGTCCGCCGCTTCGCGAAGACACGGTAGTTCCCTCGTTCGAGGGTGACGCGAAGCCCCGAGGAGTATCAAGGTGCGACTGAGCCGGCCGGGAGACGGCGCCGGGGAGAACCATGCGGCGTTCAGCTCCGGGAGGCGGCCGGCTCACCTCTTTCGTTAGGGTTGCTCGACCGGGGTGCTCCGCGCGCGGGGCTGAGATCACACCCGAGAACCTGATCCGGGTAATGCCGGCGAAGGGAGTGGAATGAGCGATTCGAGAACGCCGTCGTGGGGAATCGAGCCCGTGCCCGAGCGCCTGCGGGTGCTCGGCTTCTTCGACACCGCCGCGCTCTGGGGCAGCCTCGGCGTCAGCCTGCTCGTGCTCGTCGCGGGGACGTACCTCGTCCCCGCGCTGTCGCTGCGCGATGCACTCATCGCCATCGCCGTCGGCGGTGTCATCGGCAACCTCATGCTCGGCACGGCCGGCGCGATCGGCGCGCAGGCACGCGTGCCGGCGATGGTGCTCATGCGGCCCTCGCTCGGCCGGCGCGGCTCGTACGCTGCGACGGCGCTCAACGTCGTCCAGAACCTCGGCTGGGCGATCTTCGAGCTGATCGTGATCGCGACGGCGGCCGCCGCCCTTTCCGACCAGGTGTTCGGCTTCGAGGGGAAATGGCTGTGGACGGTCCTCTTCGGGTTGCTGACGGCGGCCATGGCGCTCGCCGGGCCGATCGCGGTCGTGCGCCGCTTCGTCCGCCGCTTCGCGCTCTGGGTCGTGCTCGCGTCGCTCGTCTACCTCACGTGGTGGACGGTCGACAACGCCGACCTCGGCGCTTACTGGGCGCAGCCGGGCGGAGGCGAGTCGGTGTGGTATGGCATCGACCTCATGATCGCGCTGCCCGCCTCCTGGCTGCCGCTGATCGCCGACTACGCGCGGTTCTCTCGTGACAAGCGGTCCGCGTTCGCGGGCTCCGCGATCGGCTATCTCGTCCCGAATACCTGGCTCTACGCGCTCGGCGCTGTGCTCGTGCTCACGAACCCGGCGTTCTCGAACCCCGACGCGACGGAGCTGATGACTTCGATCGCCGCCGGGGGGCTCGCCGCGGGCCTCGCCCTCCTCGCGCTCACGGTCGACGAGACGGACGAGGCGTTCGCGAACGTCTACTCGACGGCCGTGTCGCTCCAGAACGCGCTGCCGCGGGTGCCCCAGCGGCGCTTGATCGGGCTCGCCGCCGCCGCCGCGACAGTCGGCGCGCTCGTCATCACCTGGGCCGAGTACGAGACGTTCCTCTTCCTGCTCGGCTCGTTTTTCGTGCCCCTGTTCGGCGTGCTCCTCGCCGAC
>JBKJWA010000159.1:0-3737 GCA_046716705.1 Gaiellaceae bacterium | reverse complement strand
GGCGCCGCCTCCATACGAGATGCCCCAGGCGCCGATGCGGTTGTCCGCGACGTCAGGGCGCGCGGCGAGCCAGGCGAACGAGTCGCGCACGTCAGCGGTCTCGCGCGGCCCGTCGATGGTCACGAGCCCGCCGGTCTGGCCGTGGCCGCGGGCGTCCACCGTGAGCACCGTGTACTGCTCGCTCGGGAGGAAGGCCTGCTCGGCAAGCGTGTTCATGCCCTGCCGGTCGCCTCCCAGCCCGTGGAGCATCATGATCGCCGGCCAGCCGCCGGCGGGCGCGGCGCCGTCTGGGACGTAGAGCGTCGCTGCGAGCGGCAGCCCGTCGCTCGCAAGAATGGTCGCGTCCTGCTTCGTCCAGGCAGCCGCAACGCCGGGCCAGGCCAACGCCGCGACTGCGGCGAGGAGGGGAAGGGTGCGCCGCACCGCGCGAGAAGGGTACCGCCCTGCTCGTACAATCGCTTGATGGATCGGCGGCCGCTCGGCGTGTTCGACTCCGGCATCGGCGGGCTGACCGTCCTCCACGAGTGCCTCGTCACCCTCCCGCACGAGGACTTCGTGTACGTCGGCGACGGCGCACGGCTCCCCTACGGGCCTCGGCCGGCGGACGAGATCCGGCGCTTCGCCCACGAGATTGCCCGCTTCCTCGAGAGCCAGGGTGTGAAGCTCATCGTCGCCGCGTGCAACTCCGCCACCTCCGCGGCGCTGCCCGAGCTCCAGGAGCAGCTGACGGTGCCGATCATCGGCGTCCTCGAGCCGGAGGCGCACGCCGCTGTCCAGGTGACCCGCAATCGTCGCATCGGACTGCTCGCCACGGAGGCGACGGTCGCGAGCGGCCGTTACGAGCAGCTCGTGAGGACGCTCGACGCCGGCGCGCTCGTCACCTCCGTCGCCTGCCCGGCGCTCGTCCCGCTCATCGAGAGCGACGACCCGTTCGGTGCGGAGACGGTGGACGCTGTGCGCGAGTACGCGGCTCCGCTCAAGCAGGCGGGCGTGGACACCGTCATCCTCGGCTGCACGCACTACCCGCTCATCCGGCCCATCTTCCAGCGGGTCTTCGGGCGCGACGTGGCACTCGTCTTCTCGGCGGAGGAGACGGCGCGCGAGGTGGCCGAGACGCTCACGCGGAAGGGCATCGAGGCAGGCGTCGACCGAGAGGGGTCGTATCGCTTTCTCACGACCGGCGACGTCGACGTCTTCCGCACGATGGGCGCCCGCTTCCTCCAGCTGCCGATCGGCGCCGTCGAGCACGTCGAAGTCTCCGATCTGGAACGGGTTGCCGCATGAGAAACGACGGCCGGAAGATGGACGACCTGCGGCCGTTCGAGATCGTCCTCGACTACCTCGAGCAGCCGCACGGCTGCGCGCTCGTCGTCCAGGGGAAGACGAAAGTGCTGTGCACCGCGTCCGTGGAGGAGCGAGTGCCGCGCTGGCTCATGGGCCAGGGGAAGGGCTGGATGACCGCCGAGTACTCGCTGCTGCCGGCGTCGACAGGCGAGCGCACGGCCCGTGAGGTGCGGTCTGGCCGCCAGGGCGGCCGCACGGTGGAGATCCAGAGGCTCATCGGGCGCGCCGTCCGCGCCGTCGCCGACTTCGAGGCGCTCGGCGAACGCACGCTCTGGCTCGACTGCGACGTGCTCCAGGCGGATGGTGGGACGCGCTGCGCAGCGATCAGCGGCGTCTGGGTCGCGGCCCATCGCGCGCTAGACCGCTTCGGGCTCTCGAAGGCGCTGCCCGGAGCGGTGGCGGCGGTGTCGGTCGGCATCGTGGCGGGCCAGCCGCTACTCGATCTCGACTACTCCGAGGACTCCCAGGCCGACGTCGACCTCAACGTCGTCATGACGGGCGACGGCGCGTACGTCGACGTCCAGGCGACAGCCGAACGGGCGCCGTTCTCCCGGGATGAGCTCGACGAGCTGCTGGAGCTCGCCGCGGGAGGCATCGAGCGGATTCGCGCCGAGCAGGATCGCGCTGTGGCAACCGCCAGTTGATCGCCGCTCGCCTCTGCTCGCAGAACGAGCACAAGCGCGCAGAGCTCGCCCGCGTGCTGCACGGCTGGCGGATCGAGTTGCTCGAAGAACGTGAGTTCCCGCCCGAGGAGGGAGCGACGTTCCTCGAGAACGCGCGCGCGAAGGCCGAGTTCGGCCGGCGAGTCGGCCCGGCGGACGAATGGATGCTCGGCGAGGACTCCGGGCTCGAGCTCGCTGCCCTGGGCGGCCGGCCGGACGTCGAGACGGCCCGCTGGGCGGACGGAAAGCACGTCGAGCGGGCGCTGGAGGCGCTCGCGGGCGCGACGGACCGCTCCGCCCGCTACGTCTGCGAGCTCGTCGCGCTCTCCCCCGGAGGCGTCGCGACACGCGGAACGGGCACGCTGGACGGGCACCTCGCGCTCGAGCCGCGAGGCGACGAAGGCTTCGGCTTCGATCCCGTGTTCGTCCCTGACGGCGAGGAGCGGACTGTGGCCGAGCTAGGCGATGCGTGGAAAGCGGAGCACTCGCACCGCGCTCGTGCGGCAGGAGCGCTACTCGCCGCCGCGACCGACATGGGCGGGCGCGGCTAACTGCGGCTCTCGGAGGGCGCCTCCCCCGCCCGGAAATTGCGAGATTTCCGGGCGCTGAACCACCAGTTGTGCTCGGCCCCCAGGACGATGACGTTCGCCATGACGTAGAGCCAGACGAGGAGGATGACCGGGCCGCCGAAGGCCTGCAGGACGGGTGAGCCCTGCGCGAGGTCGAGATAGAGAGGCAGCACCTGGAAGGTCAGCCCGAGGGCAACCGTCGCCGCGAAAGCGCCCGGCAGGACGTCCCGCGGCGTGTGCGGGACGTTCGTCAGCAGGAAGTACGTGACGAAGAGGAACGCGAAGGTCGCCATGGACGACGCGGCCAGCGAGAGGAGGAAGGCTGTGACGGAGCTCCCGGCCACTCCTGGAGCATGCTGCGAGAGCTGGCTCTGGCCGAGCGACGCGACGATGAGCCCCGCGAAGAGCACGATGAGCGAGCCGATCATGAGCCCGGCGGCCATCGCCTTGCCGTGGAGGAACGAGCGGTTCGGCTTTCCGTACACGATGTTGAAGGCGCTCTCGAGCGCCCCGAACAGGCCGAGCGATGCCCACAGCAGGAGGCCGAGGCCGACGAGGCCGATCGCCGTCGACAGATCCTGGATCTCGTTCACCGCGCGGACGATCGTCGACACCTCGCTCCCGGGGAACATCCGCGAAAGCTCGCGGACGAGATACGTCGACTCGTCGGCGCGCCCGAAAAGACCGAGCAGCGACACCGTCAGGAACGTCAGCGGGACGAACGCGAGCAGTGCGTAGTACGCGATCATCGCTGCGAGCTGCGTCCCGCGGTCGGCCTGGTACTTCACGAACATCTCACGCACCCACACGCGCATCGGGCAAGTAAACACTCTGCTAGCGTCAACGCGGTGGACGCGGCCGCGGCGCTGAGAGACCTCACGGAGATCTCGTCGCAGATCGAGGCCGCTGTCCTCGTGACGTCCGAAGGGCAGACGCTCGCGTCGACGCTCGACGACGACAGCGCGGCGGAACGGCTGTCGCAGGCCGTCCGGTCGCTCGTCGACGCCGCCGGCGGCGCTGCCGGGGAACGGACACTCGTCCAGCGCGAGGCGGCGACGAGCGGCGGCAGCCTCTTCGTCGTCCGCGACGACGAGCGCATGGTCGCGGCGGTGACGAGGCCCGAGCCGACGGCGGGGCTCGTCTTCTTCGACCTCAAGAGCTG
>JBKJWA010000158.1:0-3007 GCA_046716705.1 Gaiellaceae bacterium | reverse complement strand
TCCGGCCCCGCGCTGTCCCCTGTGCGCGCGGAGACGGCTACGACGAGCGCGAGGGCGAGGGCGACGAGCAGCATCTTGGCGAACATGTGTTCGCTAGCGTACTACGAACGAGTGTTCGTGTCAAGTGCTAGTCGCCGACGGTGAAGACCGTACTCACGAGCGTCCGCGAACGTGACGGATTCATGGCGGCCGTGAGTCGGATGCCGTACACGTAGTGCCCGGGCGCGAGGCGGCCACGGAACTCGAAGCGAGGGGTGTAGCCGGGCTTGATGGTCTTCGCCGCCTTGAGGACGGGAGTGTCGCCACCAAGGGAGGCGAGCGAACGTCCGATCTCGTCGGCGTCCGGCGTCGCGAGGGCGTCGGGTACCCGGAAGATGCCCGCCTTCGCCACTGCCTCCTCGCCGGCGGTGGCGGAGATTCCGAACAACGCCGTCTCGGCGGCACGAGGGCGCGCGCGGAAGAGCGCTTTCGCGCCGACGACCCGTGACGTGTGGTACCACGGGACCTGTCTCGTGCACGCGGACGCGGCGGCGATGGCTGTCCGCATGGCGCCGAACGAGGGTCGTTTGCTGCCGTCGATCCGCAGGAGGCCGGTTTGCAAGCGGTGGAGATCCGGCTCGTCGATGAGATGGAAGACCATCACGTCCGTGACGGCCGTCTTGCACGAGAGCCGGCGAACGACCTCGGCGTAGTAGCGTGCCTGGTCTGCTTCGGAGACGGTCGGGACGGTCTCCTTGCGGGTGTAGCGCGACGCGAGGCGCGCTGGGATCTTCACCTGCCACCCGAACTCGCCCACGAAGAGCCCGAGCGCCCCTGGCCCCACGGTCGCAAGCCCCTCCGGGAACGTCGGCTGGGCCGTGCCGCCGAACGCGTCCCACACGGCCTGCTTGAACCTCCCGACGTCGGCGATTCCCGCGTTCGGCCACCCGAACGAGCGGGATGGTGGATGCGTGTTCTTTCGCGGGTAGCCGTGGAACGTGATCGCATCCATGAACGGCGTCGCTCGGTCGCTCGCGCGGTACGCCTTGCCGAGCGCATCCAGGAACCGCAGCGGAGACGTCGACGTCTTGTCGTTCCCCTCGTTCGACGGGCCTGCTGCGATGACCCGGATGTCAGGGTCGACCGCCTTCAGGGCGTCGTACGCGGCCACGATCACGGGCAGGAACGCCGCGGCCGAGACCTGCTTGCCGCCGGCGCCGAACTGTGGCCGCCAGAAGTACGACTCGTTGGGCTCGTTGCCGACGATGTAGTCGGTGACCTGTGGGTAGCGGCGGGCGACGGTCTTGAGGTACGCCGCGAACATCGCCGCCCGCACCTCCGGGGATGACGTGAACGTGAACGGGTCCGTCGGGTAGACGTCGAACACGATGCGAATGCCGGCGCGGGCGGCAACCGGCATTGCGCGGTCGAGAAAGCCCTGCTCCTGGATCGTCGTCGGCTCGGCCGGGTTCCAGCGCACGGTGATCCTGTTCTCCACCATGCCCAGCTCGGCGAGCCGCGGATAGAGCGAGGCGCCTCCGTCGTCCGCATACTTCGTCGCATCCTCCGCCACGCCGAAACGAGGGGTGGCGTGTGCGGGCCCCGCCATCAGCCCGGCAATGCACGCGCACAGCAGCGCGGCGCGGCACGTCAGCTTCACAGTGTCGGTCACCTCTCCCCCACGGCCTCGAGTACAGCGTCGAGAAGCCTAGCGGCACCGAAACGCACGGGGTCGTCGCAGGTGAGGCGCGTCGCCGCCTCGGACTCGGCAGCGGCCCTGCGCGCCGAGCTCTCGTCGAGATTCCCGGTATTCAGCGCCACACCGACCACCTTTGCCTTCCTCGCCGGGAGGGAAACGCGCTCGTGGAGCTCGATGAGCTCGGGCAGCGGCGGGATCGGGTGGCCGGGGCAGCCCTCGACCTCGGTTTCGCCCGCCTTGTGGCAGAGGACGAGCGCGTGCGGCGCCGAGCCGTGGAGCAGGCCGAGCGTGACGCCGGAGTAGAGCGGGTGGACGAGGGAGCCCTGCCCCTCGACGAACAGCAGCCTGCCTCCGCGCTCGACGCCCTCGACGACGATTCGCTCGGCCGCTCCCGCGAGGAAGTCCGCGACGACGGCGTCGACGGCGATCCCCCACCCGGCGATGGCGATGCCAGTCTGGCCCGTTGGACAGAAGACCGAGGGAAGACCGCGGTCGCGGGCCTCCCGGTCGAGCTCCACGGCGACCGTCTTCTTGCCGATTGCGCAATCCGAGCCGACGGTGAGGACGATCGTCGCGTCGAGCTCGAGGTTCGCGCCGGTCGGCACGTTCAGGTCCTCGGGCGGCCGCCGGAGGTCGCGGAGCTCCACGCCGTGGGCGCTCGCGAGCTCCGACAGCTCCGCGTCGTCGTCGAGGAACTCGTGCAGCCCGCTCTCGACGTCGAGGCCCGCCTCGATGCACTCGCGGAGCAGCGCCCGCCACGCGGGTGGGAAGCGGCCGCCCTGGGTGGCGACTCCGACAACGGCGGTTGTCGGCCCAAAGGCGAGGGCTTCGGCGACGGTGGCGACGACCGGCGCTCCGTCCATCGTCTCCCCCGCCCTCGTCGAGTCGACGATCGCGACCGTCGCGTGCGGCGAGTAGTGGAGGATGCCCCGCGCCGTCTTCCCGTAATGCGGGTCGGCCGAGTAGCCCTCAGCGAGTATCAGATACGTCTTTTCGAACACCAAGACCTGGGTCTTCGGAGGGAAGTTGCACGCCGTCCACAAAGCGGACGCCCGGCCACGGGTCCTCGCGCAGCAGGAGGTTGCCGTCGAGATCGACGTGGTCGCACAGCGACGCGATGTGGGCCGCCGGCGCGATGCCGAGGCCCGACTCGAGCATGCAGCCGAGCATGACACCGAGCCCGAGAGCGCGCGCGGCCGACGCCATCCGCACGGCCTCCCGCACGCCGCCTGACTTCGCGAGCTTGATGTTGATCCCGTGCGCACGCTCGGCGCAGGACGCCACGTCGGCGAGCGTGTGGCAGTCCTCGTCGACGTAGATCGGGATCGG
>JBKJWA010000157.1:0-7100 GCA_046716705.1 Gaiellaceae bacterium | reverse complement strand
GGCACGCGCCCCTCGATCCCCTCGGGGACGAGCTTGTCGACGTCCTCGACGTCACCCTGGAAGTACCGGTCCTTCGAGAAGCCTCGCGCTTTCATCGCGCCGAGCGAGCCCATGCCGCGGTACTCCTTCACGCGCTCGCCGTGGACGAGCACGACGTCGCCGGGCGCCTCGTCCGTCCCTGCGAGCAGGGAGCCGGCCATGATCGTGTCCGCGCCGGCCGCGATCGCCTTCGCGATGTCGCCGGACGACGTCAGCCCGCCGTCCGCGATCACCGGCACCCCGTGCTCGGCTGCCGCGCGCGAGCACTCGTCGATCGCTGTGACCTGTGGAACGCCGACGCCGGCTACGACCCGCGTCGTACAGATCGACCCAGGTCCTACTCCACACTTCACCGCGTCCGCGCCGGCGTCGACGAGCGCCTCCGTTGCCTCCGCCGTGGCGACGTTGCCGACTACGAGCTCGACGCCGTCGAAGCGCGCCTTCAATTCACGCGCCATCGTCAGCACCCCGGTCGAGTGGCCGTGCGCTGTGTCGAGCACGAGCACATCTGCGCCCGCATCGACGAGTGCCCCGGCGCGCTCGAGCGCATCCGGCCCGACGCCGACGGCGGCCGCCACGCGAAGCCGCCCCTGGTCGTCCTTCGTCGCGTGCGGGTACGCGATGCGCTTGGAGATGTCCTTGACGGTGATGAGGCCGCGCAACACGCCCTCCGCGTCGACGACAGGCAGCTTCTCGATCTTGTGGCGGTGGAGGATGCCCTCTGCCTCCTCGAGCGTCGTCCCCTCCGGCGCGGTGACGAGACCTTCGCTCGTCATGAGCTCCGACACCGTGCGCCCGGACTCGCGGTGGAAGCGCAGGTCGCGGTTCGTGAGGATGCCGACCAGCCGGCCGCGATCGTCCGTAACCGGAATGCCGGAGATGCGGTAGCGCGCCATCAGCTCGAGCGCGTCGGCCACACGGGCGTCCGGTCCCAGCGTCACCGGCTCGACGATCATGCCCGACTCCGAGCGCTTCACCTTGTCGACCTCGCCCGCCTGATCGGCGACGGAGAGATTGCGGTGGACGACACCGATACCGCCCATGCGCGCGAGGGCGATCGCCATCGCCGCCTCGGTGACCGTGTCCATGGCGGCCGAGACGACGGGAATCCGTAGCTCGACCGACCGCGTGAAGCGCGTCGTCGTGGCCACGTCGTTCGGCAGCACGTGCGACTCCGCCGGTAGGAGTAGGACGTCGTCGAACGTCAGGCCCTCCCGCGCGAACTTCGCCTCGAGCGCCAGCAGCCGCTCGATCCGGCCGAGCTCGAGATCCGTATGCACTTGCTCCGTCAAGTGCGTATGAACGGTAGCAGCGCGCGGCGACGACTACGCGCTGGCGACGGCCGTGAGCTCTTCGACGCGTACCTCTGGCAGCAGCCGTCCGAGATCCTCGGGGTCGAAGCGGCCGGCGCCCACCGAGAGCGTCGACGCCGCACCGGCGGCCACCGCCCGGCGCAGGGCGTCCTCCGGCGTCGCGCTCTCGAGCCAGGCGGCGACGAATCCTGCGAGCAGGACAGCGCCGGAGCC
The DNA here is from genome assembly GCA_046716705.1 of Gaiellaceae bacterium. GTDB lineage: Bacteria > Actinomycetota > Thermoleophilia > Gaiellales > Gaiellaceae > PALSA-612. The sequence goes on along the minus strand of JBKJWA010000157.1, from coordinate 5,535 downwards.
GACCCCGGAGACGGCGTCCACCATCGGCCCTTCTGCACGGAACCGCTTGGGCTGTCCGCGCTCGGCGCGCACCGAGGCGAAGCAGCCGCGCTCGAACGTGATGAGCGCGTTCCGAGCTCCGAGGTCCTCGAGCCGCTCGAGCGCGTCGAGAAAGTCGCCGTCCTCCGAGAACTCCTGCCCGACCACCGCCTCCGCCTCGGTGCGGTTCGGCGAGACGAGGAACGGCTCGGCCTCGAGGCCCGCCCGCAACGGCGCGCCCTCCGCGTCGAGCACGGTGAGCACGCCGCGCCGCGCAAGCGTGCGGATCGCCTCGGCGTAGAAGTCGTCGGCGACCCCACGCGGCAACGTCCCGGCGAAGATCACGAGCTCGGCGCCGCGCGCGAGGTAGTCGAGCTTCTCAAGGAGCACCTCCAGCTCCGCCTCCTGTACGAGGGGCCCCCACTCCATCACCTCGGTGAACGTCCCGGACGTCGGGTCGGAAACCGCTGTCGAAGTCCGCGACTCGTCGTCGATCCGCACGAAGTCGGAGAGGATGGCCTCCTCGGCGAGCTCCTCGAGGATGCGCCGCCCGTTCCGGCCACCCGCGAGGCCGGTCGCGACGACGGGCACGTCGAGGAGCTTCAGCGCGCGGGCGATGGTGATTCCCTTGCCGCCGGCCAGCGTGAGCTTCTCGCTCGCACGATGCCGGTGCCCCTGCTGGAAGTTCGGCACGGTGAGCGTGCGGTCGAGCGCGGCGTTCATGGTGACGGTGACGATCATCCGATCCAACCCCAGACGTTCTCGATGGTCTCGCCCGCGTGCCAGCCGACACGACCGAGGAGGCTCGGCGCAGCGACGGCCCGTGACGCGACGAGCGGCGAGGAAGCTATCAGCCGGCCCTGCCGGTACACGCGCACGGAGCCAAGCCGCTGTCCCTTGGCAACGGGGAGCGAGACGACGCGCGGGCTCACGACCTCCTCCGTGAGCGGCTTCCCGAGCCGCAGGACGCGCAGCTGGTCGCGCGCGGCGACGAGCCCGACGCGGCCCTTGTCATATGGGAGCGCCGCCGTCGCATACGTGCGTCCGGCCTTCACGATCGGCATCTGGCGGAACCGCGAGATCCCCCATGCCAGGAGCCGCGTGAGATCGTCGTTGCGGCGGGCGCGTGTCGGCTCCCCCAGCAGCGTCGCGTAGACGACGAAGCCCGGGCCGCGTGCGGCGGCGACCTGCGACCAGCCCGCGCCGCCCGTGTGACCCGTCTTCACGCCGAGCAGGCCCGGGAACGTGTGGAGCAGGTCGTTCCAGGTCCTGAGACGACGGCCGCCGGAGATGGTCGTCTCCGTCGTGCGCACGATGCCGCGGATCGCCGGGTTGCGCATCGCCACCCGGGCCAGCGTCGTCACGTCTCGCGCCGACGAGTAGTGCCCCGGCGCGTCGAGCCCGTCCGCGTTCGCGAACCTCGTGTCGCGGAGGCCGAGCGAGCGCGCCTTAGCGTTCATCAGCTCGACGAAGGCCGCACGGTCGCCGCCCCCGACGTGGTCGGCAAGCGCAGCCGCCGCGTCGTTCGCACTCTGGATGAGCGCCGCCTGCACGAGCTCGCGCACCGTCAGCCGCTCGCCGGGCCTGAGGAAGATCGACGACTCGCCGCGCGCCGCCGCCGCGTCGGTGACCGTGACGACGCTGTCCGGCGGCACGTGCTCGAGCGCCACGAGCACGGTCATGAGCTTCGTGATGCTCGCGATCGGGACGCGCAGGCGGGCGTTCTTCGCCAGCACGACGTCGCCCGTGGTCGCGTTCTCGACGAGATAAGCCGTACCGCCGACCTGCGGCGTTGCCGCGAGGGCCGGCGCGGTGAGCGCGAGGAGGGAAGCCGCGAGCAGGACGGCACGTCGCAGCACGGGCGCGGATGCTATCTCACGCGAATCCGCTGGCCGATGCGGAGCGCCGTCGGCTCGATGCCCGGGTTGAGGGCGACGAGCTCCACCTCGGTGAGCCCGAAGCGCGGCGCGATGGCGGCGAGTGTGTCGCCCGCGCGGATTCGGTAGAAGCGGCGGCCTGACACCGGGGTCGTGGTCGTCGTGGGACTAGTCGCGGTCGGCGCGGTGGGCTCGGCGCGACTAGATGCCTCGTCGAGCCCCGCGCGGACGAGGAGGACTGCCACCGTCACGGCTGCAAGGAATGCAAGGGGCGCGGCCACCCGCGCAACGCTGCGGCGGTCTACCACCCCGAGGCCGCCCACACTTCGCCCCGGAGGCGGGCGGCCTCTGCGCCTGCGGCCGACCGCCAGTCGTCGCCCTCGAAGCGGTAAGCGTAGATCACGGAGCGGGAGACGGTGACGAGGGCGCTCGCCGGACCGCTGGTGAACGCCCTCGCGACATCGGCGGGCGTCGCGCCCTGCGCGCCGATCCCCGGCAGCAGGAGAACGGATTGCGGCATCAGCTTCCTCGCCTCGCTGACGGCCCTCGGATACGTGGCGCCGACGACGGCGCCGACGCTCGAGAGACCGCACTCCCCTACCACGTCCTGGCCCAGCTCGGCGACGAGCCTCGCGACGTGTTGCCAGACCGGGTTCCCGTCCGACAGGGTGAGGTCCTGCACGTCGGTGCCTCCGGGATTCGACGTCTTCACGAGGCAGAAGACCCCGCCTCCGGAGCGCCGGCAGGAGGCGACGAACGGCTCGAGCGAATCCCGTCCGAGATACGTGCTGACGGTAAGGGCGTCCGCGAGCGGGCCGGACCCGTTTCGCGGCTCGAGATAGGCGGCGGCGTACGCGCGCGCCGTATGGCCGATGTCGCCGCGCTTCGCGTCGACGACGACGAGCAGCCCGGCCGTCGCCGCGTACTCGCACACCTCCTCGAGCGCCCGCATGCCGTCGGCCCCGAGCACCTCGAAGCAGGCGGCCTGCGGCTTCACGGCCACGACATACGGGCACACAGCATCGATCAGGCCGCGGCAGAAGCGGGCAAACGCATTCGCGGCTTCAGCGCGGCCGAGCACGGCTTCACCCGACAGCTCGAGCGGCAGGAGCTCGAGCCGCGGATCCAGCCCGACGACGAGCTGGCTGCGCCGCTCCGTGACGGCGGCCGCGAGCCTGTCTGCGAACGGCGTGACGGCGACCGGTTCGGACACGGTCACACGTTAGCCCGAACATGCCCGGAACACGAGAGAGGGCCGCTGTAGCGACCCTCTCGAAGACTCCTAGTCGGCGAGCTCTAGTACCCGCCGCCCCCCGCCTTGACTGTCGCCTTGAGCTTGCTGCCTGCCGAGAACTTCGGCACCGTGGTTGCGGCGATCTGGACCTTCTCGCCGGTGCGCGGGTTGACCCCCATGCGCGCCGCGCGGTCCGACGTCGAGAACTTGCCGAAGCCGGTGAAGTTCACCGAGCCACGGCCCTTGAGCACCGCCTCGATCGAGTCCAAGAAGGCGTCGACCGCCTTGCCGGCGTCCGCCTTGCTAAGGCCAGAGCGGTTCGCCACCTGGTCCACGAACTCCTGCTTCGTCACCAGCTACTCCTCCCCTCGGGGTCGTTTCACGTTGGGATCAGCCTAACACCCGGGTCGGACTGGCTCAACCATGCGGGTTTTGCGGGGATTTTAGGAGGCGTCCGTGATGTCGGCCGCTCGGAACAACGGCCACAAACGGACCGCGAGCCTCGCGAGAGCGTCGGCGCCGCCCTCTTCGCGGTCGACGACGCAGACCGCACTCGCGCATTCGAGGCCCGCTTCGCGCACGGCGGCGACGGCCTCGGCCGCCGCCCCGCCGCTCGTGACGACGTCCTCGAGGAGGCAGACACGCTCCCCCGGAGAGAACATGCCCTCGAGACGGTTCGCGGTGCCGTACTCCTTGGCCTGGCCGCGGACGATCACGAACGGCAGCCCGCAGGCGAGCGAGGTGGCCGCGGCGAGCGGCACGGCGCCGAGCTCGGGGGCGGCGAGCCGGGTGGCATCGGGCTCGACACGCGCCACCGTCTCCGCGAGGCGGGCTCCGAGCTCGCGCAGCAGCTCGGGGTCGGTCGAGAAACGGTACTTGTCGAGATAGAACGACGAGCGCCGCCCCGACCGGAGCACGAAGTCTCCTTCGAGGAACGCGCGCTCGCGAATAGCCCGCGTCAGCTCCGCGTCGAGCATGCGGCCTACGCGGATGTACGGGCGACGGCGAGCGCCTCGCGAGCGTGGCCCAGCAGCTCGAGGGCGTCGGGCGCACCCTCCTCGAACGTCGTCATCGACCCGTCGTCGAAGTAGAGATCGACGCGCTCGCGACCGCTGCCGGCGCGGCGGCGCAGGACGACCGCAGCTCCCACGGCGACCGCGGCGAACGCCGCGAGCCCGAACAGGCGCCGGAGCAACGTCACTCCGCGCCCTCGGTCACCGCCGGCTCCTTCTGCCGGCGCGCACGCGGCCGCGGCTTGCCGTCGCCCGATTCGGCTGCAGCGGCGCGCAGGCAGCTCTTGAGGTCGAAGAAGACGAGCCCCGCCGTCGGCTCGGGCCTCGTCACCGCCGCGACCATGCGCTCGTCGTCGCGGACGACGAAGAGGCTGCCGCCGCTCGTCGCCGCCTCGAGCTGTACGAGTGTCCGTGCCCCGGCAGCGCCGCCGGCGGCGTCGACGAGCGACCGGACGGCCTGCGACAGCCGTTCCGTGGCGGTCTCGTCGGCCAGCGTCGACGCGAGCGTCTGCCCTTCGGACGTCGCGAGGACAGCGGCCTCGATTTGCGACGAGATCTCGGTGAGGTCTCTCAGCGCCTCGGCCGCGTCCACCGCGCTGACGCTAGCAGAGTGTTTACTTGCCCGATGCGCGTTTGGATGCGTGAGATGTTCGTGAAATACCAGGCCGACCGCGGGACGCAGCTCGCAGCGATGATCGCGTACTACGCACTGCTCGCGTTCGTTCCGCTGATCTTCCTCAGCGTGTCGGTCCTCGGGCTGTTCGGCCGGGCGGACGAGTCGACATACCTCGTCAAGGAGCTGTCGCGGGTGTTCCCGGAGAGCTCCGTCTCGACGATCGTGCGCGCCGTGAACGAGATTCAGGACGTCTCCACGGCCATCGGCCTGATCGGCCTGGCGCTCTTGCTCTGGGCGGCGCTCGGCCTCTTCGGAGCGCTCGAGTCGGCATTCAACATCGTCTACGGTCGCCCCAACCGATCGTTCCTGCGCGGCAAGGGTCTGGCCGCAGCGTTGATGTTCGGGCTGCTCGTGGTGCTCTTCGCCGGGCTCATCGCCGCATCGTTCGGCCAGAACCAGCTCTCGGCGCACGCCCCAGGCGTGGCCGGGAACTCCGTCACGGCGTTCGTCGTCTCGCTGGCCGCCTCGTCGGCCGCCGCGTTCGCGTTTCTCTTCGTCTCGTACTACCTGCTGACGAACGTCCCGCACACTCTGCGGTATGTGCGGCCGGGCGCCCTGGCAGCCACGGCCGTGCTCACGCTGACCTTCCAGACGCTCCCGCTCTATCTTGACCTGGCCCAAGGGTCACCTGCTCTTCAGGCCTTCGGCGGTCCGGTCATCCTCCTCGTCTGGCTCTACCTGATGGCGAACGTCATCGTCCTGGGGGCCGAGCACAAC
>JBKJWA010000156.1:0-2530 GCA_046716705.1 Gaiellaceae bacterium | reverse complement strand
TGAACGACCACGTCGCCGGCGTCGCGACCGAGCTTCGCAAGCTCGGTCATGTGGTGACCGTCGTCGCGCCGTCGACCCGTGCCCGCGACCTCCGGGACGGGCGTCGAGCGCTCCAGAGCGGAGAGCTCGGTGACCTCGTCGCCGTCGGCCCGGCCCTCCCTGTCTCGCGCCGTAGCACCATGGCAGCTCCCGTGGGCGTGCGCGCGAACCTCGCGCTCGCGCTGGCGCAAGGGGGATTCGACATCGTCCACGCGTTCGAGCCGGGCGTGCCGAGCTTGTCCTATCTCGCCCTCCGCGACACGAAAGCGCTGGCGGTGGCGACGTTCTTCTCACCCGAGCGCCTCTTCTATCCCCCGGGCAAGGCGCAGCGCGCCCGGCTGCTGGGCAGAATCGACGCGCTGCTGGCCACCTCGCAGGCCACCGCCGACGCGGCCGCCGAGCGCCTCCCGGGCGACTACACGGTGCTCTCGCCGGGCGTCGACGGCCAGCTCTTCCACCCGTCAAGGAAGACGAAGCGAATCGTCGTCGAGCTCGTTCCGGGCGAGCGCGAGGTCGCTCGCGCCGCCATCCGTCGCCTCGACGAGCGCGACGGCTGGGAGCTCGTGCTCATACGACAGGGCGCGATTGCCGCCCGCCCGTACGTCCCGCTTCGATTGCGCGGCCGGGTGCACGTGCGGACTCAGCCGTCCGCCGAGGAACGGGCGGCTCTTCTCAACGAGGCGAGCGAGTTCGTCCCCGCACCGGGCGGCAGCGAACGGCTCGCCCTCGAGGCGGCCGCATCGTCAGGGGCGAGCGCCGCCGCCGACGGGTTCGATGCCGTCGCCGGCGAGCTCGACCGGATCTACCGCCGCCTCGCGGGCCGCCGGAGGCCGATCCGCATCGAAGGCGACCCTCTCTCCGACCGCGAGTGGATCGTCTGCGACCTCCATACGCATACGTCGTGGTCGCACGACTGCAGCGTCCCCGCCGCAGCCCTGCTCGATGCCGCCGAGGAGATCGGGCTCGGCGCGATCGCCGTCACCGACCACAACGTCTTCGGCGGCGCGCTCGAGGCCGTCGAGCTCGCACGCGGCCGCGACCTCGTCGTCATTCCCGGAGAAGAGGTCAAGACAAAGGGGCAGGGCGAGGTGATCGGGCTCTTCCTCCGAGAGGAGATCCCGCGCGGCATGACCTTCGAGGACACGGTGAGCGCCATTCGCGAGCAGGGCGGGCTCGTCTTCCTGCCGCATCCGTTCGACCGGCGTCACGCGATCCCGGATCCGCAGACGCTCCATCGCCACTTGGCGGAGATCGACGTGCTCGAGGTCTACAACGCGAGGCTGCTGATGGAGACGTACAACGACGAGGCGCTCCGCTTCGCGCGGAAGTACAACGTCCTTCAGGGGGCCGGCTCCGACGCCCATGTTCTGCCCGGGCTCGGCACCGGGGCAGTCCGCATGCGCGAGTTCCGGACGCCGGAGGAATTCGTCATCAGCCTCCACACGGCCGAGATCCTTCGCCGGCCGAAGTCGCTCGCATACCTCCAGTCGCTGAAGTGGGTGGCACAGGTCAAGGAAAAGGTCCGCTAGACGAGAAGGTCCTGGGACTCACGTGGCGGTGCCGACGGACGAGATCTACGAGAAGTACCTGCAGAAGGCGATTCGCGAGATCAACGATCTCGGCGAGGAGATCACGCGTGCCGCCGGCGAGGGCTCGGTCCCGGTGCTCGGCTCCGGGCATCCCATGGCCGACGTCATGCTCCTGAAGTACGGGCCGCAGGCACCCGAGATCGAGGAGGGCGTCGCGTTCTACGGCCGCGCCGGCCAGGCCGTCCTGCGGTCGCTCCAGCGGCTGCGGGTCGACCCGATGGCCGTCTACGGCACGAACTGCCTGAAGTTCGAGGGAGCGGAGCCTGACGATCGCTCGCGGGAATGGCTCGCGCGCGAGCTCCACATCGTCCAGCCCAAGCTCGTCGTCTGCATGGGCGAGGATGCGCTCGGCTTCCTCAACGAGCTCGCCTTCCCACTCGCCCAGGAGGTCGAGCCGCGCACGGGGGAGCTCCAGCCCTTCACGCCGACGATCGAGGCGCTCGCCTGCCCCGACATCGACGCCTCCCTCGACGAGCAGCCGGCGAAGACTGCGTTCTGGAACGCGTTCAAGCCCGTCGGCGCCTGGTGGGCCGAGCTGCCGCCGTACTAGCGGCAGCTCCGACCCACGAGCACTCTCTCTCCTACGGCGTCGTTCCCGTGCAGTTCTCCGTCACCCATCGGGAGATGTTCGTCGATGCCGTCGTCGCCGCGGCCGAGTCAAGCTGCCCGAGCTTCGCGAGAGCCTCTGGGTCCGGCGTTTCACCTGCGCCGACGTCGACACCGCCGAGCGCGTCGGCGACAGCCCCCATGTACTCGGCGAGCATTTCGAAGTCCGCCTTGATGTCGTCGGGCGCCCCGGCCGCGAGCTCGTCGAACGCCGCCCTGATCTCGTCGACGTCCGCGGTTCCCGTGACCGCCTCCGAGACCTGGGCGCCGATCTGCGCAAACTCCTCGCAGTTCTC
>JBKJWA010000155.1:0-10885 GCA_046716705.1 Gaiellaceae bacterium | reverse complement strand
CGACGCCCGCCGAGTCGAGCAGCGCGACGACAGCGCGCTCGGCCGCGTCGTCGATGGCCGTCGTGTCGTCGCCACCCTCGCCGGCGCCGACCACGCGCTCGCGCTCGTCGCGTGTGGGCAGCTCGGCAAGGACGCCCTCCACCTCGGCGGCGGCGGCGCGGCAGAGCTCAAGCCAGTCGGTCACAGCGGAAGGAACAGCAGGCCGGAGGGGAGCTTGGGGAAGAAGTACGTGCTCTTCTGCGGCATCGTCTCGCCGCGCTCGGCGAGCTCGCGGACGAGCTCGACGCTCGGCGGGCGCACGAGCACGGCGGCCTGCGCGGCACCCGAGTCCACGGCGGCCTTCGCCTCCTCCTCCTGCGGCGTGTACGTCACGCCCTCTAGGCCGAGCCGATCGACGAGCGCCGTGTCGGGCTCACCGGGCTCACCAGTCACGACGGTCGTCCCGCCCGCGCGGTAGATGACGGCTGCCGATCGGTCGCCCGGCAGCGTGCCGTCGAACGGCCGCTCGCCAGCGACCGGCCCGAGGCGCTCCGCGATCCGATGGGTCGGGAAGATCGTGAGGCCTTCCTGTTCCGTGGGGACGATCACGACGAGCAACCAGGCGCTTTCCTCGGTTCCCTCCTCGGCGTGGTAGGCGAGCGTCGTCTCGTAGCGGTGATGACCGTCGGCGATGAGCAACGGGGCGCGATCGAGCACCGCAGGAGGGAGACCACGAATCCGCCAGAGCCGGTTACGCACGCCCTCCAAGTCGACCTCGAGGTCCGGCGGAAGGTTAGGGCCCTGCAGCCACCCGTCATAGAGGAGGAAGATCGGCTCGACGTGTGCGCGCAACGCCCGCAGCAGGCGAAGGCGTCCCTCCTTCGGACCTGCGTGCGTGCGCTCGTGCGGCAGGACGACGCGGTCTTCATACGGCACGGCGCGCAGCGCGCAGACGAGCCCCTCGCGCGTACGGGCGGCGCCGTCAGGCCCGGCGTACTCCTGGGCGAGCCACCAGCACGCGGCCTCGTCCTCGCGAACGAGGATGCCCTCCTGGCGCCATGCCGACCAGAGAGCCGCGGCTTCCTCCGCCTGGTCCGCCAGCGTGAGATGGACGACGTTGTGGGGACTCGCGGCGAGATAGCGCTGGCGGGCTTCGGTGTCCAGCACGTCGTACGGCGGGGCGACGAGTGACGCGAGCGGCCCGGCGCGCTGCTCGTCGTAGCGCACGGCCATGAACGGTCTCACCTGCGCCACGGCGCGGGACCCTACCAGCCGGATTCGGGCCTAGACTCGACGCGTATGGCGGCGATCTCGGAGCTCGCGGAGGACGGCGTCGTCGAAGGCATCTACGCCGTCGCTCGCAAGCGGCGGTTGCGCACGCGAGCCGGCTCCGACTATCTCGCGCTCGAGCTCGTCGATCCCAGCGGCCGGATCGAAGGCCGTGTGTGGCACGACGTCGATCTCCTCGACGGCCGCTTCGCCGAGGGAGACGCCGTGCGTGTGCTCGGCCGTGTCGAGCGGTTCCGCAACCAGCTCCAGCTCGACGTGCGCGCGATCGAGCCCGCGGAGGGCGCCGACCCGGTCGAGCTGACGCCGGCGCTCCGCCGCGATGCGGACGAGCTGGAGGGCTTCCTCGACTTCCTCGCCGGCGAGATCGCGCATCCTGGGCTGAAGGCCGTCGTGACCGCCATCATCGGGGATGCCGCGCTCAGGCGAGCTTTTCGGGCCCTGCCGGCTTCGCCGGAGGCGCATCACGTATACGCCGGCGGGCTGCTCGAGCACACGGTCGGGGTGGCGACGATCTGCCGGGAGCTCCTGCAGCTCCATCCGCGTCTGCGCTCCGATCTCTTGCTCGGCGCCGCGCTGCTGCACGACGTCGGCCGTACGCGCGAGCTGAAGCCCGGCCCGGGGTTCCAGGTCACCGAAGAGGGGCGCCTACTCGGCCACGTCCATCTCGGCCTGCGGCTCGTCGAGGAGCGTTCGCCGAAGCTCGACGAGGGAGCGCGCGCCGAGCTGCTGCACGCGATCGCCTGCCACCACGATGCGCGCGCCGGGCGGACTGCCGAGGCGGCCTGCCTCTACCACGCGAACCAGCTGGACGCGCTCGCGGCAACCAGACCCGTGGAGTCGTAGCTACGCAATTCGGCGTTGCCGGTTCTGGAAATGCTCGTAGATCAACTGCCCAAGAGCACGATGACGGCGGCGATCCGGACGGCGACTAGGGTAGCCACATGTTCGAGAACATCGCCTCAACTCTGAGCGGGCGCCTCGTCACACTCGAGCGGTTGCGTGAAGAACACGGGCCCGGGCTACGGGCGGCCGCGCGGGACATGGACTGGTCGTTCATGCCGGTCGACCCCCTGGCGGGCGACGATCTGTTCGACCAATGGCTCGCCGACGCGCTCGAACGTGCCGAGTCGGGCGACCACGTCCCCTTCACCGTGTCGGCGGCCGGGACCGGAGAGCCGCTCGGGAGCACGCGCTACCTCTCGCTGCGGCCCGAGCACCGTGGACTCGAGATCGGCTGGACGTGGCTCACGCGCTCGGCCTGGTCGACCGGGGCGAATGTCGAGGCGAAGCTCCTGCTGCTCGAGCACGCGTTCGAGCGGCTCGGCTGCATTCGCGTCGAGTTCAAGACCGATGCGCAGAACGAGCGCTCCCGCCGCGCGCTCGCGGCGCTGCCCGCGCAGATCGAAGGCGTCTTCCGCAAGCACATGCTCGTAGGGAACGACGGCACACGTCTCCGCGACTCCGCCTGGTACGCCATCGTCGATGACGACTGGCCGGCCGTGAAGGCAAACCTCGAGCGCCGCCTGGCCTCGGTGTCAGACACCCGTCGTTAGCCGATCCCGTCGAGACGTGTCGACATCGTCGCTCGCGGCGGCAGGACGTCGACCACGAGCCATGGCTGCGCGAGGGTTGGCACACGGATAGAGCCCTGTGGAAGCACTCGTATAGATTCGATGCAAAGGACCCCTTGACAGAAAGCGTGTCTGACACCGCTGTAACACATGCACGAACGTGGGCATCAGACGTTGAAGCGGATGTGCAGCACGTCGCCGTCTTCGACGCTGTAGTCCTTCCCCTCGAGCCGTTGGAGGCCTCGCCGGGCGGCCTCTGCCCGCGAGCCGCACTCGGCGAGATCCTGGACGCGGATCACCTCGCAGCGAATGAAGCCGCGCGCGATGTCGGAGTGGATCTCGGCAGCTGCGTCGAGCGCCGTCTGGCCGCGGCGCAGTGTCCACGCGCGCGCCTCGGTCTCACCGCCTGTGAAGAATGAGATGAGGTCGAGCTCGTTGCGCAGCCGCCTGACGACCTCCTCGAGCGCCGCCGGCCCGTCGCGAAAGTCGGCTGCCTCCTCCTCCGACAGCTCCGACAGCTCGAGCTCGAGCGCAAGATCGATGCCGTTCGGCCCGTTCTCCACCACCACGCGTGGCTTCGTGGTCAGCGGCTCGAGCTCCTCGGGCAACCCCCCTGTGTGCTCCGGGAGCGCACCGCCGGCGTCGAGCTGGGCGAGCAGCGACTCGAGCGCAGAAGCCTCCGCCCGCAGCCGCGCATCCCCCGACTTCGCCTGGGTTCGCACCCGTTCGAGCCGCGCCTCGACGTGGTCGCGGTCCGCGACCAGCAGCTCCAGCTCGAGCTGCTCGAGGTCGCGGGCGGGATCGGCCCCCACGGAGAAGCCGTCGACCGTGCAGAGCAGCGCGTCGACGCGGCGGAGATTGCCGAGCAGGGCCGAACCGGTGCCCGGCACGTCCTGGACGCGAATAGTGGCGGGCGTGACCTTCGCCGAGCCGTCCGCGTGCGCGACCGCGTGGAGTCGGTCGTCCGCGATCTGCGCCATGCCGACGTGCTCCTTCGCGTCGTGAACGGAGGCGCCTGCGCTGGTCAGCGCGTTGAAGAGCGTCGTCTTCCCCGACCGCGGCAGGCCGACGATTCCGACCTCGAGCGCCACGACCCGCTAGGAAGAGCCGAAGCCGACGCGCGCCTCGCGTGCGTACCGCTTGACGTACAGCACCCGTCCGAGCACGACGAGGAACGCGCCGTCCTCGCCGCGCAGCTCGCACACGGTGTCGTCTCTCGCACGCAGCGCCTGGTCGAGCGCGTCAGCGTCCTCCGCGGGAACGCGCATCGAGAGCACATCGCCGCCGTGGAGGCCGATCTCGATGCGGACGGCGGTCGTCTCAGGCACCCGTCACCAGCTCCGTCAGCACGCCGTACACCGCGTCCGGATGGATGAACGCCACCTGGAGACCGTACAGGCCCGGGCGCGGCTCGCGGTCGACGAGTTGCACGCCGTCGCTGTCGAGACGGGCGAGCTCTGCGCGAAGGTCGTCGACCTCGTAAGCGACGTGGTGCATGCCCGAGCCGCGACGCGCAAGGAACCGCCCGACCGGCGTGTCGTCGTCCAGCGGAGCGAGCAGCTCCACCCGTCCCCCGCCAACGTGGAGCGCGACGGCCTCGGCGCCCTGCGACGCGATCGTCTCGCGCGCCTCCACCGACGCGCCGAGCAGCCGCTCGTACGTCGAAACGGCCTCGTCGAGGTCGGCGACCGCGACGCCGATGTGGTGAATGCCCCGGGCCGGCACGCCCGGATGCTAGTTAGTCGGACGCCGGCACGACGCGGACGGTGCCGATGGTTTCCGAGCTCCTCGACTCTCGCGTGACATCGTGGAGCAGCTCCTCGAGCTGTTCGCGGACGAGCGTCTCCTTCTCGAGCAGCGCGAGCGCCACGCGGTCGAGTGGCAAACGGTACTTCGTCAGAAGCCGCATCGCCCCGTCGTAGGCCTCGTCGGTGAGCCGCGCCTGCTCGCCGTCCCGCAGCCGCTTCGTCTCCTCCGAGAGCGCGTAGTTGTCGGCGCGCATCGTCCGCGAGGACACAACCTCCGACATGCCGTAGTCGAAGACCATCGCGCGAGCGAGATCGGTCGCGCGCTCGAGGTCGTTCGCGGCGCCGTTCGTCACCCGGCCGAACACGACCTGCTCGGCAGCGCGACCCGCGAGATAGACCTTCAGCATGTCCGTGAGCTCTTCCTTCGTGTGCAGATAGCGATCCTCGGCGGGCAGGTTGAGCGTGTACCCAAGTGCCTGGCCGCGCGAGACGATCGTCACCTTGTGCACCGGCAGCGCGTCCCCCATGAGGTGGGACATGAGCGCGTGGCCGGCCTCGTGGTACGCGAGGATGCGCTTTTCCTTCTCGGAGACGACCCGGCGCTGCTGGAGGCCTGCGACCACGCGTTCCATCGCGGAGTCGAAGTCCTCGGCGGTGAGCTCCTTCGCCAGCCGCCGGCGGGCGGCGATCGCCGCCTCGTTCGCGATATTCGCCAGGTCGGCGCCTGTGAGCCCTGCGGTCTGGCGAGCGACGGTCTCCAGGTCGACGTCATCGGCCAGAGGCTTGCCCGTCGTGTGGACGCCGAGGATCTCTTCGCGGCCGACGAGGTCGGGAGCGGGGACGAGCACCTGACGGTCGAAGCGGCCGGGCCGAAGCAGCGCGGGGTCGAGGTCCTGCAGGCGGTTCGACGCTCCCATCACGACGACGCGGTCGTCGGACGCGAAGCCGTCCAGCTCGACGAGCAGCTGGTTCAGTGTCTGATCCTGCTCGCGGTTGAACCCGTGTCCGGTTCGCGCAGCACCGACGGCGTCGAGCTCGTCGATGAAGACGATCGAGGGCGCGTGCTTTCGCGCCTCGGCGAAGAGCTTCCGGATGCGGGCCGCGCCGAGGCCGGCGAACATCTCCACGAACGCGGACGCGCTCTGTGAGAAGAACGACGAGCCAGACTCGTGCGCCACGGCTTTCGCCAGCAGCGTCTTCCCGGTGCCCGGCGGCCCGTAGAAGAGGATGCCCTTGGGCACGCGCGCACCGAGCTGCTCGAAGCGCTTCGGGTCGCGGAGGAAGTCGACGACTTCCTGGAGCTCGGTCTTGACCTCGGAGAGGCCAGCGACGTCGTTCCAGGTGACGCTCGAGCTCGACCGGGAAGCGGGGCGCTGGGTGTTCACCCTCGGCGTCAGCTTCACGACGCGCCAGAGGAAGTACACCATCAGACACATCAAGACCAGCGGGAGCCAAATCAGGAGCATCCCGCCGACGTCCTCGAGGATCGCGCCCACGAACTGCGCATCGGCAGTCGCGGCCGAAACCCTTAGCGGTGCCGGCTAGGTCTCTCGTTCGAGCTCGAGGCAGGCGTTGAGCGCCGCGTCAGCGACGTCTACCTGGTCCGGGCTCGGCTCGACCGTTGCCACGCGCTCCTGGAGCTCGTGGCCCGGGCGGGCGAGGGCCTTCGCCAGCGGGTGCCCCGGGTTCCGCACCATCCAGCCGAAGATCTCCGTCGCAGCCGCCATCGCGCCGAGCGCGGCCACGAAGCTCGCGGGCCGGCGGAGATGGGACGGTGCGCGGCCGGCGAGCGTCGCGCCGGCGGCGGTCGCCACCAGCAATGGCCCGACGAGATGCGTGCCACAGCGCTCGTGCTCCTTCGCCGCACGCTCGCCACGTTCGTACGTCCCGATCGAGACGTGCTCGGCGCCGTGATACGCGGCGAGCTCCCCCTCGCGAAGCGCGAGCAGCGCCGGTGCGAGCGCGAGTGCCCCTGCCACGAGCTCCTGTACGGCCGGGGGAAGACGTGTGCCCCGGATCGCGCGCCCGGCGGCGCCGGCAGCGGCCAGCGAGGCGAGCACCTTGGGCCGCTGGAAGGCGAAGCGGGCCTCCGGCAGGCTCCGGCGAACGCGGGGCAGCACGAGCATCGCCTCGAGCAGCCGCGCCGGGCCGCGCAGCAAGGGCCGGCTTCCCGGCAGCAGGCGCTTCCGGCCGCGGGCGACGTGAATCTCGCCGTCGTCCGCCCGCACGGCGCACGCCCAGGACGTGGGACCGTGCACGAGCACGCCGTTCGCCAGCGCCATCCCTCCCAGGCGGACCTTCTCTTCGGACATCACGACAGGCTAGCTATCGGCCGATTGCCAGCGCCGCATGACGCAGGAAGCCGACACCGAGCTCGAGGTCGGCCTCTTCGATCCGTTCGTCGGCCGAGTGCACAAGGCGATTTGCCAGCTCCGCCTCCATCTCGCGCATCGGGAAGAACCCGTACACGACCGTGCCGAACGACTGGCGCAGCCAGTGACTGTCCGTGAACCCCGCGACGCAGATCGGCACAGCTCTCGCCCCGGGCTCGGTACGCTCGACGAACTCCTCCACCGCCCCCCAGAGCGGCGTGTCCATCCGCGAGCGCGTCCCTCCCTGGGCCGCTCGCCACACGAGCTCGTAGTCACCGGGGCCGAACCATTCCCGCAGGATGCTGTCCAGATCGTCCTGCGAGTCGCCCGGCCTCAACCTGCAGTCGATCGTGACGTCGCAGAGGCCGGGGATGACGTTGCGCTTGTGGGACGCAGAGATGACCGTGGGCGACAGCGTCGTCGTCAACAACGGCTCGAGGATCTCCGCCGCGTCGGAATCGACGGCGCGCGCAGCCTCGAGCGCCTCGGCGGCGGGCGGCACCGAGCCCACCACTGCGGCGAGAAAGCCCTCCGTCTCGGGACCGAGCTGCGGGTCCTCCCTGAACGCGGCGGCACGCTCGATGAGCGCCGCAGCCTTGACGAGCGCGTTGTCCGCGATGCCCGGGACGGCCGCATGGCCGCTACGCCCGTGCACGAGCAGATGAAACGGTGACGACGTCTTCTCGGCCGCGGCGCACGTGTAGAAGACGCGTCCGCCGAGCTCGAGCCGATCGCCTGCTCCCTCGTTCACTGCGTAGTCGCAGCGGACGGCCTCGGGATACTCCGCGCAGAGCCAGCGCAGTCCCTGGTACTCGCCTTCGCCGACCTCCTCGTCGGCCGTGGCTGCAAAGACCAGGTCGCCGGCGGGCCGAAAGCCTTCGCGAGCCAGTGAGGCGATGGCGACCGCGCTCGCGGCCACCTGACCCTTCATGTCGAGCGCGCCGCGACCCCA
Organism: Gaiellaceae bacterium; assembly: GCA_046716705.1. Taxonomy (GTDB): domain Bacteria; phylum Actinomycetota; class Thermoleophilia; order Gaiellales; family Gaiellaceae; genus PALSA-612. The sequence continues at coordinate 2,973 of JBKJWA010000155.1, read as the reverse complement.
CACGCAGCCGTCCTCGAGGGCGCCCGACCACGGGTCGACCGTCCACTCGGCCGGGTCCGCGAGGACGGTGTCGGTATGCGAGAGCAGGAGGAGGCTCGGGCCGCCGCGGGACCCGGGGATCCGCGCCACGAGATTCGCCCGTGCCGGGTCGCGGGCGTAGAGCTCGCAGGCAACCCCTGCCTCCTGGAGATACGCGCGCAGCAATTCCGCGGCCAGTGTCTCCGACCCCGGCGGGTTGACGGTGTCGAGGCGAATGAGCTCCTGGAGCAGCCGCACGGCCTCGGCCCGAAACATGGGGCGAGCATACTTTCGGCATGGGCGACCTGTTCTCGGAGGCCGCGTCCGCCCGGATGGCGGAGCACGCGCCGCTCGCCGCGCGCCTGCGGCCCCGAACGCTCGACGAGCTCGTCGGCCAGCGGCAGATCCTCGCCGAGGGCTCCGGCCTCCGCCGCGCGATCGCGGAGGACCGTGTGACCTCGATGGTCCTCTACGGGCCGCCGGGCAGCGGCAAGACGACGCTCGCCCGCATCGTCGCGAAAGCGACCGACGCCGCATTCGAGCAGCTCTCCGCCGTGAACGCGACCGTGGCCGAAGTGCGTGCCGTGATCGCGGCAGCGCGTGAGCGCCTCGGCGCGAACGGTCGCCGCACGATCCTCTTTCTCGACGAGATCCCCCGCTTCAACCAGGCACAGCAGGACGCCCTGCTGCCTTCGGTGGAGGAGGGGCTGCTGACGCTCGTCGGCGCGACCACGGAGAACCCGTACTTCGAGGTGAACGCTGCGCTCCTGTCCCGCTGCCAGGTGTACGAGCTCGAGCCGCTCTCCGAGGACGACCTCGCGACGATCGTCCGGCGCGGCGCGGGCGAGCTGGGCCTCGAGCTGCCCGATGGCGTCGTCGCTCTCGTCGCGGGCAGGGCGGGTGGCGACGCAAGGACGGCGCTCAACATCCTCGAGCTCGCCGCCCAGACGGCCGGCGGCGTCCCGACGGAGAGCCACGTGGAGGATGCCGCGCGCAAGCGACCCCTCGTCTACGACCGGGCGGGCGACCGCCACTACGACTTCGCGTCCGCCTTCATCAAGTCGATGCGCGGCTCGGACCCCGACGCCGCCGTCTACTACCTCGCAGCGATGCTCGAAGGCGGCGAGGACGCCCGGTTCGTCGCCAGGCGGATGGTGATTCTCGCGTCGGAGGACATCGGGCTCGCCGACCCGCAAGCGCTCGTGGTCGCGGTCGCCGCCGCGGGTGCCGTCGAGCACGTCGGCCTACCGGAGGCGCAGCTGAACCTCGCGCAGGCCGCCATCTACCTGTCGCTCGCGCCGAAGTCGAATGCGGTCACGACGGCGCTCGCCGAGGCGCGCCGAGACGTCCGCGAGCAGGGCAACGTCAGGCCGCCGAAGTTCCTCCGCTCCACGGGCCACCCGGGACAGCGGAAGGAGCTCGGCCACGGCGAGGGCTACGTCTACCCGCACGATGACCCGGCCGGCTTCGACATGAGCTATCTCCCCGAGGAGCTCGAGGGCAGGAAGTACTACAAGCCCTCCTAGGAGCGATCATCGCCGCCTGCGAAGCGCCGATACACCAGAGCATGGAGGGGCGCCAACCCTCTAGCAGATCGCTCCTGGCGATCATCTGGACCACATTCGTGCTCATGTGGGCCATGGCCGCGCTGATTGCCGTGTCGCTCACACAGGTCATTGCGTGTGATGGTGACGGCGGATCACCCGCCGGCCGGTACTGCCACGCCGCCGACGTCTACTTCTCTTCGGGCGAGGCCGGAGGGCCTGCGGCGCTCGTCTACGGTTGGCCGCTGGTCGTGCTGGCTGGCGTCGGTGTGTACGGGGTGTGGAAGTGCTGCAAGAGGCTCATGGTCGTCGTGGCTGCGGCGTCCTGCCTGCTGCTCGTCCTCCACGTAACGCTCGCGTTCGCGTTGCCCTCCTCCTAGCGCTTCGCGTGGGCTGCGAAGAACCGCCAGATCTCCGTTCGTAAGCCGCTAGAGGATCCGCGCGCCGAGCGCGCTCGCGACGAGCTCGACGGCCAGGCGCGCTGTCTGATTCTCGCGGTCGAGGATCGGATTCACCTCCACGACCTCGAGCGAACCGGCGATGCCGGACTCCGCGACGAGCTCCATCGCGAGGTGCGCTTCGCGGTACGTGAGCCCGCCCCGTACCGGCGTCCCGACTCCTGGCGCATCCGCAGGATCCACGACGTCCATGTCAAGCGAGACGTGCACGAAGCCGGGCCCTTCGACGTGTGCGAGCGCCTCGCGCATCGCGTGCTCTACGCCCAGCCGGTCGAGATCGCTCATCGTGTAGACCGATGCGCCGAGATCGCGGAGCACCGTCCGCTCCGCCTCGTCGAGCGACCGCACGCCCACGATCGCGACGCGAGACGGGTCGACCGCCGGAAGTGTCCATGCCTCGTGCTCGAAAGCGCTCCCGCCGAGGCCGAGCGCCGCCGCCAGCACCATGCCGTGGACGTTGCCGGTGACGCTCGTCTCCGGCGTGTTGAGATCACCGTGCGCGTCGAGCCAGAGCACGCCGCCGGGGCCGTCCCGTGGCAGGCCGGCGAGCGTGCCGAGCGCGACCGAGTGGTCACCGCCGAGCACGAGCGGCAGGTACCCCTCTTCACGGGCACGCCGCACGAGGGTCGCGACCTCGGCGCACGTCGCCTTGATCTGCTCGAGAAAGCGCAACTCCTCGTCGCCCTCGGTCTCGGCCTCGGCCACCGGCGTGGGCACGTTGCCCCAGTCCGCGCACTCGCGGTCGAGCTCCTCGATCCGGCGCTCGAGCCCGGCGTAGCGAATCGCGGATGGCCCCATGTCCACGCCGCGCCGGTCCTGGCCGAGATCGAGCGGCGCGCCGATGACGGCGACTGGTTGCGTGGGCGAAGGATTCACGGCGGGGGAGGCTACACTTGCCTCGCCGGGCGAGGTAGCTCAGTCGGTAGAGCACACGGCTGAAAACCGTGGTGTCG
>JBKJWA010000154.1:0-8074 GCA_046716705.1 Gaiellaceae bacterium | reverse complement strand
TGCGCGAGGCGAACACCCGCGGCCACGAAGCGAGCTTCGTTCGTGGGCCGACGGTTGCCGTCCGGTCACACGACTAGACTGTTTGCTGATATGGCAACGGCAGCAGCCGAAGATCTGGCAGCGCTCAGCTCCGACGAGCTCGAGTCGGAGCTGGCGACGCTCGCCTCGCACCTGTACGCCGGCACCTGCCGCTGGCTCGAGCTGGTCGGCGAGATGGACCGGCGCGGCGAGTGGGCGGAGTCGGGACGAGCGTCGTGTGCCGAGTGGCTCGCCTGGCGCTGCGCGCTGACGCCGCGGGCGGCGCGCGAGCACGTTCGCGTGGCGCGCCGGCTGCCGGAGCTGCCGCTGATCCACGAGGCGTTCTCCCGTGGCGAGCTCTCCTACGCCAAGGTCCGCGCGCTCACGCGTGTGGCGACGGCCGATAGTGAAGAGGAGCTGCTCGAGCTGGCTTCGTTCATGACCGCCGCCCAGCTGGAGCGCTCGGTGCGCGCTTACCGGCGGGTGACGACCGCGGACGCCTGCGATCAGCAGGAGGATGCCTACCTCACCGTCTACTGGGAGCCGGACGGCTCGCTGGAGATCCGCGGCCGGCTGGCGCCCGAGGACGGGGCGCTCTTGTTGCGGGCGCTCGATGCGGTGCGCGACGCCATGTGGAACGACCGCCGCGGTTCCGCGTAACCGCGGCCCGCGCGCCAGGCTTCGAACGCCGAGGCGCTCGTCGCGGTCGCCGAAGCCGCCCTCGCCAATCCACACGAGAGCCGGCCGGGCGGCGAGCGCTACCAGGTGGAGGTGCACGCCGACGAGGCGGCCCTCTCCCACGATGGCGAGGGCGGCTGCGAGCTCGAGGACGGCAGCGCGCTCTCTCCCGAGACGGCGCGAAGGATCGCCTGTGATGCCTCCATCGTCCGCAACGGCCGCAAGTCGCGGACGATCCCGCCGGCGCTGAGGAGGGCGTTACGCGCGCGCGACCGCGGCTGCCGCTTCCCCGGCTGCGAGAACCGCCGCTTCCTGGACGCCCATCACGTCCAGCACTGGGCGAGAGGAGGCGAGACGACGGCCGACAACCTCCTGTTGCTCTGCCGACGCCACCATCGGCTCGTGCACGAGGGCGGCTGGCACGTCGACCGCAGTACGCGCTTCTTCGATCGGTGGGGGCAGCTCTTTCCGGCCGTGCCGCGCCTGTCTCGGGGCCATCCCACCGAGCTCCTCGCCTGCAATCGCGAGCTGCCGATCGACCCTCAGACCCGCGAGCCGGAGGTTGGTGAGACTCTCGACCTGGCAGCCGCCGTGGACGCGCTGCTCTCGATCGCTGCGTAGCGCCGACCGGCGTAACTTCCGAAAGTACTCCTTTCGGTCAATAGGCAGGAGGGGCGAGCGCCAGTAGCCTCGCCTCCCATGTACGAGACCCTGAAGAGCGCGATCCCGACGATCACGCCCAGGCAGCGGGAGATCGTGCAGCTCATCGCCGCCGGGTGCTCTAACGAGGAGGTGAGTGTTCGCCTCGGCATCGCGCCGAGAACCGCGAAGGCTCACACCGACGTCCTGCGGCAGAAGCTCGGCGTCCCCCGGCGTCGACAGATCCCGGCGGCCTACATGGCCGTGACGGGTGACGATCCACTCCCTGCGGGCCTGGGCCTGATCGCGTCGGGTCGCAACTAAGGCGGCATCCGGTGCCCGCGGCGGACATTCTCGCCGCGGGCGCCGGCCTGCTCGACTTTGCGCGCCCGCCGCTGTACGGTCCGCCGGAATCCGTGCTCGATCACGAGGCGACCAGGGGAGTTGTCACGGCCGGGGTCCCAGACGTCCTCGACTACTTCATCGAGCGACCGCGCCTCACGCGGCTGCTCGACGAAGCCACCGCGCCGGTGGTCATGCTCATCGCACCCGCAGGGTTCGGGAAGACGACGCTCGCCCGACAGTGGCTCGCTCCACGCCGACGCGGTTGGTATCGAGGCTCTCCTGCCGCGGCCGACGTCGCCGCGCTTTGTGTCGGCCTCGCGCGATCGGCGAGCGTGATCGTTCCCGACGCCGGCCGCCGGATGGGCGAGCGCCTGCGGGCGACCGGCACGCCGGAGCAGGACGTCGAGCCGCTCGCGGAGCTGTTGGCCGAAGACCTCGCCGAGTGGCCAGCCGATGCGTGGCTCGCGTTCGACGACTACCAGTTCGCGTGCGAGTCGCCGTTTGCAGAGGAGTTCGTCGAACGCGTGCTCGCGCTCTGTCCCTTGAAGCTCTTCCTCACAAGCCGAAAGCGTCCGAGCTGGGCCACCTCGCGCCGCCTGCTCTACGGTGACATCTACGAAATCGGGCGCAGTCTCCTTGCGATGAGCCAGGAGGAGGCCGAGCAGGTGCTTGTCGACCGGCGCGGCAGTGAGGCAAGCGGGCTCATCGCGCTGGCGGACGGGTGGCCTGCGGTGATCGGCCTCGCCGCTTTGACCGAAGAGATCGAGCTCCCCGACGAGGGCCTGCCCGACGCGCTCTACGACTACTTCGCCGAGGAGCTGTACCAGGCGGCCGATCCCGAGCTTCGCTGGTCGCTCAGCCGGCTGTCGCTGTCGTCAGCAGTCGCACCGGCCGTGGCCGAAGCCGTGCTGGGGGGCAGCCACGCGGAGCGCGCAATCGCCGATGGGCACCGGCTCGGCTTCTTCGTGCCCTCGGAGCACGGCACTTTCGAGATTCATCCCTTGCTCAGGACGTTCCTCGAGGAGAAGTTCCGGGAGCTTGCCGGAGAGAGGGCGTCTGCGATCGTCGAGCTCATCGTGCGCACCCATCTCGGGCGCAACGAATGGGACGACGCCTTCGCGATCGTCGAGCGCTTCTTCGACGCGGAGCTGCTCGTGCGGGTCGCGGAGACCGCGCTGCCGCAGGTATTGATCGAGGCACGGCTGCCGACGGTTGCCCGCTGGGTAGAGTGTGCCGCCGAGCATAGTGCCGAAGCGCCTGTGTTCGATCTCGCCGAGGGGGAGCTCACGTTCCGAACAGGCGACATGGTCCGGTCCGCAGCGCTCGGTCTCCAGGCGGCCCGTCGCTTCGACGAAGACAGCCCCTTTGTGTCGCGGGCGTACGCCCTCGCCGGCACCAGTTCTCACCTGGCATACGAGGACGAGGTTGCCCTTGAGTACTTTCGACTAGCACAGGACACGGCCGAGGCGGAAGTCGACAGACGACAGTCGCTGTGGGGCCAGTTCATTGCGCGCGTGGCTCTCGAGCGAGACGCCGCACGCGCTCTCGAGGAGCTCGAGGCCCACTCGACGGACTCGGTTGACGATCTAGTCCGACTTTCAAATGGACGCCTCATGCTCGCCGCGCTTCTCGGTGAGCTTCGCGGAGCACTCGAGGATGCGCGTCACCTCGCGCCGCTGGCCGACCGCGTTCGCGACCCGCTAATCCTGACATCGTTCCTTAACGCTTACGCGGGCACTTTAACGCTTTCGGGTGAGTACGCAGCAGCGCTCAGCGTCGCCGACGATGAAGCACGTCAGGCGAGCGAGTACAAGCTCGACTTCGTTCTCTCACATGCAGGGGTGCTCACCGCCGCAGCCCTGTGGGGGCTGCGGCGGTTCAGGCAGTGCGCCATCGCTCTCGACGAACTCCGACGTCTCAACGCGAGTCTGGACGATGGACTCTTTCTCATGAACGTCGGCGCGATTCGCGCAAAGCTACAGCTAAGCCTTGGGTCGCCTGAAAAAGCACTTGCTTCGCTCGCGCAGTACGACGATATCCAGTCGACCGTGGGAATGGAAGCCGAGTACAAGGCGTGGTGCTCGCTCGCACTCGCTTGCGCAGACGAGCCGGGGACTGCCCTTCGGATCGCCAAGGACGCCGAAGGAATGTCCGGACGTGCCGAGGTGACAGCCGTGTTGTCTTGGGCGAGAGCAACGGTCGCGTCCATCCAGGGGAAACGAAATGCCCGCTCCTTAGCAAGCGACGCGTTTCAATCTTCGCTGGGGACTGGGAACGTCGACGCCTTTGTCGCAGCGTACAGAGCTCACCCTCAGCACCTCGTCGCCATTGCAGCCCACAAGGAGTGGGAGCGTGATGTCCGCCGCATCATGGAACGCGCCATGGATTCGCGGCTTGCCCGAAGATTCGGCATCAGCGTTCGACCGCCTGACTCGAAATCTGGCCGCGAGTCGCTGTCCAGGAGAGAGCGAGAGATACTCGACCTCGTCGTGCAGGGTTCGACGAACCGGGAGATCGGGAAGGCGCTCTTCATCACCGAGGCGACCGTAAAAAAGCACCTGCGACACGTCTACGAGAAGCTGGGAGTGCGGTCGCGGACGGAGGCCGCCGTCCGTGCACTCGAAGACGACGGCGCTGACTAGGCGACGTCGACCACTCGCTCGACGACAGTCTCACTCTCGACGTACCCCGAGTAACGGTCCTGCTTTCCGAATGTGAAGTCGTCGCGAGTCGCCAATCGGTAGTCCTCGCCAGCACTTGCGAGCACCGCCTCGAACGCGGCGACGACCGTCGTGTCGAATTGTGTCTCGACGCCCTGCGCAAGACGCATGCGAGCGACGCGACTCGGCATCGCGTCTCGGTACGGGCGGTCCGAGGTCATCGCGTTGTACGCGTCGGCCGCGGCGATGATGCGCGAAATCAACGGGATGTCGTCCCCAGCCCGATTGTCGGGGTAACCCTGGCCATCCCACCGCTCGTGGTGGTGGCGAACGATCGTCGCGATCACGCTAAAGTCCTCGACCTCCGCAAGGATCCGCTCGCCGATCTCCGAATGCGTCTCCATCACGCGCCGCTCGGCAAGCGTTAGTGCTCCGGGCTTCTCCAGAAGGCCTGCCGGCAACCCTATCTTCCCGACGTCATGTACGAGTCCGCACACGTGTGCGAGTTGCTGCGACTCGTCCGGTAGCCCGAGCCTCTCGGCGATATCGCGCGCGTAGATAGCAACGGCAGCAGAGTGACCCGCGGTGTAGCGATCTCTAGCGTCTAGGGTCGTGACAAGAGATCTGACAAATGAAAGGTTTGCTCGCTCGAGGCGAACGTTCGCTTGAGCAAGGTCGTCGGTGAGGCGCAACTGCTCCTGATACAAGCCGAAGAGCCGCTGCGCCGCGAGTGCTGGTGCCAGGAACAGGACCAGCGTCAGTGGCGAAACTTCCTCGTAAGCGATAGCGAGCAATGCAACGAGCGGCGCATAAAGAAGCACGGACGCAAAGGCCACAGGAGCAAGGTTGACGACGGCGTCCACCGCGCTCTTGCCGCGCAGTTTCAATGTCAGGCCGAGGAACGCTGTCTCGCAGAGTTCAGCGGCGACGGCGGCTAGCGCTGTCGCGATCAAGTACGCAGTCAGCTGATTGGACGTCTCGGACAGCGTCGCGCCTGCAACCAACCCTGCCACGGCCCCGGTGATCGAAGAGGAGCATGTCCAGACGGCCCATCTCATATACGGCGCACCGAATGCGCCGAGGTTCGAAATCGCAGCAACAGTCATTCCCGCGACAGGCCCGAAGAGCACGGCCGCCAGGAGAACGGGTATGAGCGAAATGGACGCCTCAGTGTTCTTCCGAATCGTGACGCGTTGCTTCACGGACACCGCAGCGGCGCCGGCGAGTACAACGACGGCCCAAGGTTCGCTAATGCCGTATCCGGCACGGACGCCGAGCAGGGCCAACCCGGCACACGCGGCGATGAGGGCGCCTAGGTAGACGACGACCGGGTCGCGAAGCGAAGCGCCGGCGCGACGTTCACGCCTCCTCCAGGCTTGCATCGTCGCTCGGACTGCGGTATAACCGCTGCTGCCGTTAGTCCCTCGAGAGAGGAGTTGTTTCATGCGTAAGACCCTTGGGCGGATTCGCCTTCCGCTGCCGGGCGGCTACCACGGCTGGTAGCGAAAGTGCATTCATAGCCGGTGGTTATCCACATCTGGGTGGCATCCCCTGTTGAGGGAGATCCACACGGTGTGAAGAACCCCTAGCGCTAGGTCTGAGAGCCCACGCCGCGCGTGGACGCATGTCCGGTGTGGGCTTTCGGACGTCCTGGGTCGTTAGGCACGCCAGTCGACGCCCGGAGGCGCCTCGGCAATGTCGGAGCGTCCTCCGATCGGGCCTGTTAGGAGAGGATCCCACGACGGAAGCCGATAGCGACCGCATGGGCACGGGAACGGGCCTGGAGCTTCGCGAGCAGGTGCCGGACATGAGACTTCACCGTTTCCTCGGAGAGAAACAGCACCTTGCCGATCTCGCGGTTGACGAGCCCCTCCGAGATGAGCCCGAGCACCTGGACCTCACGAGGCGTCGGCCCCTGTTCGAGCTCGCGCAGAGGAGCCGAGAACGGAATGATCTCGGCGCTCTGACCGACGCGCCGCGCCGCGGCAGCGTCGAACCGCTTGGCATGGTCCGCATACCGGTTCAGGATCTCGTTCCGCTCGACCGGGTCCACGAATGGCGTATCGGCCTGATTTCCACAGAGCTTTAGGCCAAGTGTGCCCTGCTGGTGGCAGAAGTGACGAGCTTCTGGCCCGGTTACGGCGGATTCGACCCCACAAGACGTCTCGCCGGCGAGCGGTCGAGCATCTCCGTGTAGTCCTCGGGCCAGCGCTCGAGCGGGTAGTGACAGGCGGCGACGTGGTCGGAGTGTCCCGGCGTGGGCTCGAGCTGAGGCTCTTCGACGTCGCAATGGCCGGCCCGAAAGCGTGGACAGCGCGGGTGGAAGACGCACCCGCTCGGCGGGTTGACGGGGGACGGGACGTCTCCACCGACGATGATCCGGCGGCGCCCTTTCCGGCCGTCGAGCGACAAGCTCGGCACGGCGGAGATGAGGGCGGCCGTGTACGGATGGCGAGGATGCTCGAAGATGCGCTCGGACTCGGCGAGCTCGACCACGCGGCCGAGGTACATCACCGCGATCCGCGTGCAGATCTGCCGCATGACGGAGAGGTCGTGCGAGATGAAGACGTACGTAAGGTCGAACTCGACCTGCAGCGCGCGGAGGAGGTTGAGGATCTGCGCCTGCACGGAGACGTCGAGGGCCGAGACCGGCTCGTCGCAGACGATGAGCTTGGGATGCAGCGCCAGCGCGCGCGCGATGCCGATCCGCTGGCGTTGGCCTCCCGAGAACTCGTGCGGATACCGGCTCGAGTGCTCGCGGCTGAGGCCGACGGTCTCGAGCAGCGACTTCACGCGGATCTTCGCCTCCTTGGAGCTCACCCCGCCGTGAACCGCGTACGGCTGCGAGATGATCTGCTCCACCGTCTTCCGCGGGTTCAACGATGCGTAGGGATCCTGGAAGATCATCTGCATCTCCCGCCGCATCGGTCGGAGCCGGCGTTGGGAGAGCCGCGAGATGTCCGTTCCCTCGAAGCGGATCGTCCCGGCCGTCGGATCGAGCAATCGCAGCAGCAGGCGAGCGGTCGTCGACTTGCCGCACCCCGACTCCCCGACGATCCCCAGCGTCTCGCCCTTACGCACGGCGAGTGACACGTCCTCGACCGCGTGCACGCGCCCGCGTGAGCGCGAGAACACGCCGTGCTTGACCGGAAAGTGCTTCGTGACGTGCTCGAGCTCGACGAGCACGTTGTTCGCGGAGGCGCTCATCGAGCTGCGCCCATCCGCTCGGCAAGGCTCGACGCGCCGAGCTCCCGCTTCGTCTCCGGCGCGAGGTGGCAGCGGTCGAGGTGCCCGCCCGGGAGCGGGCGCAGCTCGGGCAGCTCGGTCGGGCAAGGGGCGAACGCGTACGGGCAGCGCGGGTGGAAGGGACACCCGCCGGGAAGCGAGACGAGCGACGGCGGCGTGCCCTCGATGGCGACGAGCTGCTTCAGGCGCACGTCGATCGTCGGCATCGACCTGAGGAGCCCCCACGTGTAGGGATGCTGGGGCGCCGTGAAGATCTCGCCGGCCGGGCCGTACTCCATCTCGCGGCCGGCATACATGACGAGCACGGTGTCGGCCGTTTCTGCGATGACGCCGAGATCGTGCGTGATGAGGATCACGCCCATGTTGAACTCCTGCTTGACCCGCTCGATGAGCTCGAGGATCTGCGCCTGCACCGTGACGTCGAGCGCGGTCGTCGGCTCGTCGGCGATCAGCACCGACGGCGTGTGCACGAGCGCCATCGCGATCAT
>JBKJWA010000153.1:0-5621 GCA_046716705.1 Gaiellaceae bacterium | reverse complement strand
CCTCGGAGACGATCCGCGGGTCGGCGGTGAAGACGCCGTCGACGTCCGTGTAGATCTCGCACAACTCCGAAACAATAAAAAACACCAGCGCCACGGACGTCGTGTCCGAGCCGCCCCGGCCGAGCGTCGTGATGTCGAGGTCCGTGGAAACGCCCTGGAAGCCTGCGACGAGCACGATGCGGCCCTCGTCGAGCGCATCGTGAATGCGCTGCGCGCGCACGTCGACGATCTTCGCCTTGCCATGCGACGTGTCGGTGACGATGCCCGCCTGCGAGCCGGTTAGCGAGATCGCCTCGTGCCCGAGGTCGTGGATCGCCATCGCCGCGAGCGCACACGAGATGCGCTCGCCGACCGAGATCAGCATGTCGAGCTCGCGAGGCCTGGGCTGCGCCGACATCTCGTACGCGAGCGCGACGAGATCGTCGGTCGAGTCGCCCATCGCCGAGAGGACGGCGACGACGCGCTCTCCCTGCTCGCGGGCGGCGACGATCCGCTTGGCGACGGCCCGCAGCCGCTCGGCGTCCGCCACCGACGTGCCGCCGAACTTCATCACGAGCGTGCTCTGCGAGGTCGCCTCGGCGTCTCCCGCGACCACAGGGACAGCCTCGTAGTCGGTCGTGGCCATCACATGTCCCTGCGTCCGGCAAGGGCGCGCCCGAGCGTTACCTCGTCCGCGTACTCGAGGTCTGAGCCCACCGGTAGGCCGCTCGCCAGTCGCGTCACGCGAGCGCGCGAGCGCAGGCGGTCGGCGAGATACGACGCCGTCGCCTCGCCAGTCATCGTCGGGTTCGTTGCGAGCACGACCTCCTCGATGCCGTTCCGCTCGACGCGGTCGAGGAGCTCGTCGATGCGCAGCGAGCTGGGGTCGACGCCGTCGATCGGCGACAGCGCCCCGCCGAGCACGTGGTAGAGACCGCGGTACTCGGCGGTCCGCTCGATCGACAGCAGGTCCGCCGGCTGCTCCACGACGCACACGATCGTGCGATCGCGCCGCGCGTCGAGACAGATGCCGCAGACCTCGTCCTCCGTAAGGTTGCCGCACTCACGGCAGAAGCGCACCTTCTCCTTCACGTCCTCGATCGCCTGCGCGAGCGCCAGTGCTTCGTCTTTGTGCGTCCGGAGAAGGTGAAACGCGAGACGCTGCGCCGTGCGCGTGCCGACGCCGGGCAGGCGCGTCAGCTGCGCGACAAGATTGTCCACGGCCGGGCTGAACACGGCCCCATTGTGCCGGTTTGGTTCAGAAGCCCGGCAAGCCGAGCCCGCCCGTCATCGCGCCGAGCTTCGACTGGGCGAGCGATTGTGCAGAGCGCAGTGCCTCGTTCACGGCCGCGAGCACCATGTCCTCGAGCAGCTCCGGATCGTCCGGGTCGATCGCCTTCGGGTCGATCTTGATCTCCGTGATGTCGCCGTTGCCCGTCGCGCGCACAGTCACGAGGCCACCGCCCGCCGATGCCTCGACCGTCTCCGACGCGAGCTGCTCCTGGGCCTGCGCCATCTGCTCCTGCATCTGCTGCGCCTGCTGCAACAGCTGATTCATGTCGAAGCCTTTGCCGCTCATTCCTCCACCTCTCTTGCGTCGAATGTCTCCTTGAACAGCGCGACGAAGTCCTTCTCGTTGTGTGTCTCAGGCTCGTCGTCGGCGCCGCTCCGCTCCCCGAGGGTGAACTCGAGCGCGAGCTTACGGCCGGTCACGTCGTACAGGGCGTCGCGGATGATCGCGCTGTTCTTCGGATCCTCGGCGAGCTTGCGGTGGAAGTCGGCTTCGCCCGCGAACTCCACCGTCAGTCGGTCGGCATCGAGCGCGACGGGATGAGCCTCGCGGAGCATCGACGCGACCGGGATCGAGCGCTCTTCGACGGCTTCGAGCACCGCGCGGGACCAGGCTTCCTGGAGCTGCATGAGCTCGAGTGGCGGCGGCTCCGGCGCCTCCTCGTCCGTTTCGGCCGTGGCCTCTTCGGGCTCAGGGACACTCTCAGTGACTGTCCCTGAGCCTGTCCCTGAGCCTGTCCCTGTGACTGTCCCCTGGACACGTCCAGAAGGAGCACGGCGCTCCAGGAGCTCGAGCCGGTAGGCGAGCGACTCCTGCGAGAGATCCGCGCCAGGACGCGTGACCTTGACGAGGGCGAGCTCGAGGGGGAGCCGTGGATCGCCGCCCTGGCGCATGTCGTCCACGGCCACGGCCAGAAGATCGCAGAGCCGCAGCACGGTCGCCTCGCCGATCTGGTTCGCCTGCGCGCGCAGCCGTTCCCGTGACTCGTCGGTGACGGGAAGGCTCTCCGGCACCTCGCCGAGGTTCTGAACGAGCAACAGGTGCCGAAGATGCTCGAGCAGCTCCAGAACAAGACGCCCGATGTCCTGTCCCTGCTCGGAGAGCTCCTCGACATGCGTGAGCGCGCCGGCGGAGTCGCGGTCGACGATGAGGTCGCAGAGCCGGAACAGCGCCTCCTCGTCCACGGCCCCAGCAGCTGGAGCACGGACTGGACGGAGATCTCGCCGCCGGTCGCGGTGGCGAGCTGGTCGAGCGTCGACACCGCGTCGCGGAAGCTGCCCTTGGCGGCGCGGGCGACGAGCGCGAGCGCGGCGTCGGAAACGTCGAACCCCTCCCCGTCCGCGACGCGCCTCAGCAGCGCGACCAGTTCCGGGAGCCTCGGCCGCGCGAAGAGGAATGTCTGGCAGCGCGAGCGCACGGTGGCCAGCACCTTGTCGATGGACGTCGTGCAAAAGACGAAGACGAGGTGCGGCGGCGGCTCCTCGACGATCTTCAGGAGAGCGTTCCAGGCGGCGTCCGTCAGCTGGTGCGCCTCGTCGAGGATGTAGATCTTGTAGCGGCCGACCGGTTGGGTGAGGGCACGCTCGCGGAGCTCGCGGACGTCGTCGATGCCGCGCTGCGATGCCGCGTCCATCTCGACGAGATCCACCGAGCTGCCGTTCGTGATCGTCACGCAGGCGTGGCACGTGCCGTCCGGCTTCGGCGTCGGTCCCGCCTCGCAGTTGAGTGACTTGGCGAGGATGCGTGCGAGCGACGTCTTGCCGGTGCCGCGTGGCCCGGCGAAGAGGTACGCCTGACGCAACGTGCCCGCCTCGATCGCATTACGCAGGGTCCGCACGACCGCCTCCTGCCCTACGACCTCGTCGAAGTCCTGCGGGCGATACTTCGTGTAGAGCGCGGTCATCTCAGCGATTCAAGCAGAACCACGCCGCCGCCAGCGAAGGCGTGTCAGGCGACGAGGCCGTGCTCGTAGGCCCGCGCGACCGCCTGGGCCCGGCTGTGGACGCCCAGCTTGCGAAAGATGCTCTGGAGGTGGCTGGAGACCGTCTTGGGGCTGATTCTCAGATCGGTGGCGATCTCCGGAGCGCGCGCGCCGCTGCCCAGCAGCTGGAGCACCTCCAGCTCGCGGCGCGTGAGCCCGAAGCCCGCAGAGGCGGAGCTCGCGCGCTCCTGCGCCCGCTCGAGCAGCCGGCGCACGCGCGCGAGCAGCTCGTCGAGGTCCGGCGGCTTGACGACGTAGTCGTCGCCGCCGATGAGCAGGCCGGCCGCGCGGTCCATGCTCTCCGTCCGGTACCCGGAGACGAAGACGATCGGCAGCCTCTCGCCGTGCACGGCACGCAGTTCGCGGCACACGGTGTAGCCGCTCATGTCCGGGAGGTTGACGTCGAGCAGCACGACGTCGGCCTCGCGCGCGCGCTCGATCGCCTCCTGCCCGTCCTTGGCCTCGATCGTCTTGATGCCGGCGCTCTCGAGCTGCGCGGTCAGCAGCCCGCGAAACGCCGCGTGGTCGTCGGCGATCAAGACCGTGCCTACGTGGGCGATGCCGCGGCTCCTTCCCGGCTCGGAGGACTCTGAAGTCTCCAGGATAGGGAAAACGCCCTAAGTCAAAGATCGGGTGAACGCCCGTTGTGCAGGGGTCGGGTCGACGCGTAGCCTGCTGGAGCATCCTCTGCAGTGCCTGTGGGATGCGGGGCGATAGCTCCATCCTCTGGGGAGATCGGATGAGGGTCGGCGGGGAGGCCGGCCCTCATCGCCTGCCCGCGCGAGCATTCGCCCGGTCGCGCGGCCGCCGTCGTGGTGGGCCATCCGGACGGCGCCTGCGCCGCTTGCTCGAGCCAGGCTGTTCCGCGGCACCTGGGAGGCACTGCTTAGCGCTGCTTCCTTCCGGACCTGACGCGGTTCGCAGACTCCCAATGCGCGGGACCTGGCTGTCAACGCTGCGCGCGCCGGCCCAGACCCCGGACGACTCCGCCCCTCGGGCGGTTCTCGGCCCCGCTATAGCGGATTGCGGGCGGAGGGAACCGCTAGCTCCCCGCCTAGCGCGACCGGGCAGGATGATGGTAGCCCACTCCACGGTGTCAGACACCGCTCTTGGCAGGGGGCTGGAAACGTCCGGTCCGCGGGAGCTGCTCGGCGGTGGACAGGCACGCGTCGGCGGGACGATGTTCTGCTCAGGACCGTGTGGAGGAACCGCAACGAATTTGACGCAAACGTCGACTTGACAGGAAGTGGTGTCTGACACCGCTTCGCGATAGCCTTGGCTTAACCGGGCGCGTAGCTCAGCGGGAGAGCGCTCGCTTCACAGGAGAGTGCCCTCCCGAGAACCCGCAGGAAAAGCGCGGTTCTGTGAGCGACGGACCCTATGTTGCCGTACACGATGGCTCCTAAGGCCAGAACATCGCTTTAAAGAACGGCTCTGGAGTCACGCAGGACCGCCGCCTGAGGGCACCTCTTCAGCTACGCGCCCCGAACGCGCTGCGCCAAGTTCGTGGGCCGACGAGCACGACCGGCGGGCGGTCGCCTTGAGCGCTCCCCGATCGCGACCTCGTCGCGATCACATGCGCCGGTTCTACCTAACCAGCGACTTCCTTCTTGTTGTTCATCGACGCTTCCCGAGGGACGAGGCGGAGCTTCGAGAGTGGTGCTCACGAAGGTGGCTCAAATCCCGGGGTCAGCCGGACGCCGTGAAGGTAACGGCTTCTTCGGTCCCATCCGGAAGGAACACACGCGATTGAGCCGGGCTCGTCTCGGCGACGACGCGTCCGCGTCGGATGACCCAACGGCGGACGGGTTGGCGACGCATGACCTCGAACGGGGTCGGAGCGTCGAACACCACGAGGTCCGCCGGCTTTCCCTCCTCGATCCCGTACTCGTCCTCGATCCCTAGCGTGCGCGCACCGCGCACGGTCGCGAGATCAAGCATCTCGGCGATCTCCGCCGGCGCTGTCATGTGACGGAAGTGAAGCCCGAGGTGAGCGGCGCTTAGGAGGTCCCCGACGCCCATCGGGTACCACGGGTCCATGATGTCGTCGTTGCCGAGCGACACGTTCACGCCGGCGCGCAGAAGCTCTTTCACCTGGGTGAACCCGCGACGTTTCGGATAGGCGTCGAAGCGGCCCATGAGGTTGGAGTTTGCGAAAGGATTGCAGACGACGTTGATGCCAGAGCGGCGCAGGAAACCATGGAGCTTCGCCGAGTAATAGGGCTCATATGACCCCATCGCGGTGCAGTGGCTGGCGGTGACGCGGCTCCCGAGGCCGTACTTAAGGGCGTCGGCGGCCATCACCTCGATGTTCCTTGAGTTCGGGTCGTCGGTCTCGTCGCAGTGGATGTCCACTCGGCGCCCGTACTG
>JBKJWA010000152.1:0-24707 GCA_046716705.1 Gaiellaceae bacterium | reverse complement strand
ATGACGGCAGTTCGGCGCGCGCGTCCCTGAACGCGCGTAGGAATCTTCGGTCTCCGGTGTTAACGTAGCCACGCAGGGCCGTGTCGACCTGGAGCACGTCCTTCTCGAGGACGAGCGTGGCTGACGTGACGTCCTTCGAACGGTTCGCCTCACTCGTCGTCACGCGCAGATCCGTGAGCGCGAGGACGAGGATCGTGAACGCCGCGGCGACGAGCACGGCGAGCAGGGCACTCGCGAGCGCGATCCTCGCGACGAGCGGTACCCGGGCGCCGAAGGCCCGAACGCCGGGCAGGCGGCGAGCTCTCGCGAGGCTTCCGGTGTGCGCCGGTTCCAGCTGGACGTCGGCCGCAGGGGTCACAGCAGCGCTCGTACGGCGTCGGTGAGCTCCTGAAGATCGAAGGGCTTCGTGAGAAAGCGGTCGGCGCCGGCCTCGACGGCATCGTCGGACTCGATCTCCGAGAACGCTGTCATGACGAGCACCGGCGTGTCCTTCAGGCCTTCGTCCGAACGGATCTCACGAACGACGTCGAGGCCGCTCAGGCCAGGAAGCATCACGTCGAGCAGCACGACGTCGGGCCGCAGCTTCCGCGCCAACTCCACCGCCTCCTCACCGCTCACGGCGCCCGTGACTTCGAACTCGTCGGCGAGCGCAGTGCAGAGAAACTGGCGCAGGGCACTGTCGTCCTCGACCACGAGGACGGTCGCGCGGCCGGTCTTCTTGCCGTCCTCCTCTATGGCGCTCAGGTCCGCCATACAGAGAGACTAGACAGTAAGCCGAAAGAGCAGGAGCTGACGGATGGGGTTCGGGCCGAGGAACGTCGCCGTCAGCGTCCCTCCGACGTTGTCGTAGATGCCGGTGCCGCCCACGACGGGCAGCGTGAAGAGCAGGAGGTTGTGGACCGCCCCGGCGACCACGAGCTTCCCCTCAGGCAGAAAGAACGTCATCGTGCATGAGCGGGAGCCGCCGCCCAGCACCCCTCCGCGCCCGAGATACGTGCACAGCAACTCCTCGTGGCCGAGCGGCCTCTCCGTAATCCGGCGGTTGAAGAGCAGCTGCGACAGGACGAGCTGATCGCCCGCGGTCGGCCCGGGTGCGCGGAAGTCGACGACCTCGCGCGCGACCTCGCGATTCGTGATGCGGATGACGCCCGGCCGCGTCAGCTCCGAGCTTGCGAGGACGCCGGAGGCGGCAATCGCTCCGGCGAGAACCACCAGGGGGAGGATCCAGCGGATTCGCTGCATGGTCGTTCGTCAGCCGTTCGCGCCGCAACCGGCCATTCCTCCCTCGTAGGGAGGAGCTAGGGCCGAATCCCCCATGAGAGGCATTCCTGAGCCCCCGGGAACACCCGATTGAGCTAGGGAGATTGCCCTAGGGAATGGGTCATCTCGAGGGGGTAACGGATGATCAAGCTGCTGATCTGCGATGACTCGGACGAGGCACGTCGGCTCGTTCGGACGGTCCTCGCCGATCATCCAGAGATCGAGATCGTGGGCGAAGCAGCAGACGGCGAGAGCGCGGTTTCGCTCGCGGCTGAGCTCGAGCCCGACGTCGTGCTCATGGACATTGGGATGGCCGGGGTAGACGGGGTCGAGGCGACGCGGAGGATTCGCGCGGAGCGTCCGGAGACCCGGGTCGTCGCGTTCACGGGGCTCGAGGACGAGGAGACCGTCCAGGGGATGCTAGAAGCCGGCGCCGCGTCGTTCGTCGTCAAAGGCGCACCCCTGTGGGAGCTCGAGCGCGCGCTGCAGGGAGCGAGCCAGCCACTCCTGCGCCTGGCGCACACGCTCGCCCGCACGATCGGCGAGCGGAGCGCGATCGGCTTTCTCGCCCGCGAGACGAGCGAGCTCACCGGCGCCGCCCTCGCCGCCGTCTATCTCTCGTCGGAGCCGGAGCTTGTGACGGCCGGGATGGCTGGGCCGACCGTCGACCCGGAGCCCGATGCGTGGCCGCGCGAGACGCCGGGCGTCGTCCGGCGTGCCTATGGCGAAGCGCGACCCGCTGCTGCCGGCGGCCGCGAGCTCATCGAGCTTTACCGGACGTATGGCGTTCCGTGCGGCGCCGCCACCGCCGTGCCGCTGCTCGCAGACGGCGAGCGCCTCGGCGTGCTGCTCATCGTCATGCCGGCCAACGTTCAGTTCGACCTCGACGACGATCTTGTCGGCGCGCTCGCGGACATCGCCGCAGGCGATCTCTCGAGCAGGCGCAAGCTCGCGCAGAGCCAGGCAGAAGCCCGGCGGGACACCCTCACCCATCTGCGCAACCGGCGTGCCTTCGACGAGCACCTGGAGGCGCTCGTAGAGCAGGCGACGAGCCGGGAGACCCCGGTTGCCCTCGTGCTCGTCGATCTCGACGAGTTCAAGGAGATCAACGACACGAAGGGGCACGCCGTCGGCGACCGGGTGCTCGTCGCCGTCGCCAGCGTTCTCGACTCGCAGGCGCGCACCGGCGAGGAGGTCTTCCGCATAGGCGGGGACGAGTTCGCAGTCGTCGTGCGCGGCGACGCCGATGCGGCCGCACGCGCCGCCGAGCGGTTCCGCCAGGCGGTCGAATCCGCTGACGGGCCGGAGGCGCTGCCCGCAATCTCTGTCGGCGTCGCGTCGTTCCCCGAGCACGGCCAGGAGAGAGAGGCGCTCCTCGCGCACGCCGACGAGGCGCTCTACGCGGCGAAGCGGGCCGGCCGCAACCGTGTCGCCGTCTACGAGCCTGAAGACGACATCACCTCCCGCCCGACGGTCACGCTCGTTCCGCCCGCGGAAGAACGGCCGGCCCGCCGGGTGCGCAGCGGCATCCGCCTGCTCGTCGTCGACGATCACCCGCATCTCCGCATGCTCCTACGGACGACGTTCGAGATCATCGACGTCGAGGTGGAGGAGGCAGGCAGCGGCGCGGAGGCGATGCAGCGCGTGGCGGAGCGGACGCCGGACGTGATCGTGCTCGACGTCGCACTACCGGACATCGACGGCATCACCCTCTGCCGGCGGTTGCGGGAGCAGCCGGCGACTGCGGAGGTGCCCATCGTCCTCCTCACCGGCGCGCCGCGCGCGTCCGACGACGTCGCGCGAGCGGCGGGCGCGAGCGCGTTCGTCCGCAAGCCCTTCAGCCCGCTCGAGCTCCTCGAGACCATCGAGCAGCTCGCCGGCGGCCTGCCGCAAGGGCCGTTCCGGCTCATGGCGGACGAGCGGCCCGCGGAGCAGCTCCTCCTCTACGCACAGGACCTACGGCGGCTGCTCGAGCTCGAGCGAACCCAGCGGCTCCTCATTCAGTCGGCCTACGAGGAGACCGTCACGGCCCTCGCGCGGGCGCTCGAGTCCAAGGACATCGGCACGGGAGCGCACTCCCTCCGCGTCACGAAGTACGCGGGAAAGCTCACGCAGGCCATCTATCCCGCCCTGCTCGACGACCAGAGCGTCGAGTACGGCTTCCTGCTGCACGACATCGGCAAGATCGGCATCCCGGACGGCGTGCTGGCGAAGACCGGCCCGCTGTCGGAAGCCGAGCGGCGGGTGATCGAGACGCACACGGTGCTCGGCGAGCAGATCCTCGACCGTGTGCCGCTGCTTCAGGGCGAGGGGCTACGGATAATCCGCTCTCACCACGAGCGGTGGGACGGCACCGGCTATCCCGATCGTCTTCACGGTGAGGAGATTCCAGCCGGCGCGCGCATCTTTGCGGTTGCGGATGCCCTCGACGCGATGACGACTGACCGCCCATACCGCAAGGCAGGCACGTGGAACGAAGCCGTGCAGGAGATCGTCGGACAGGCCGGCAGCCACTTCGACCCCGCCGTGGTCGACGCGTTCCAGTCCTGCGAGCCGCAGCTCAGGCGCATCTACTTCGAGCACGCCGCCGCGTAGTCAGCAGCCAGAAATCTCACGAGTTCCGGCCGGAATCTCCGAGAGCGTATGCGAGCCGCGGCCGCACATGTCGGCCGCGGCGGCGGTCACGCCAGAAGGCCCTGGCCGCCTTCGAGTCAGTGTCTGACACCGGCTTTCGAGAAATGGCTTGGTTGAGCCGTATTTCTGCTCGAAGTGTCAGACACCGTTCAGGACAGCTATCGGAAGCGCAGACTGCGGGCGCTGCGCTCGAACGTCGCGCGGTAGCTCTTCGCGAGCTTCGGCAGCGTCGTATAGGTGACGATGACCGCAGCGCCGGTCTTGACGAGGGCGAACTGCGTGATGGCCGTGTCCAGCCGCTTGCCGCCGACGTTGAACCGCGCCTTGTACGTGAGGCGCACGGCCTTGCCGGCAGGCAGCATCACCATCCGCCACCAGATAGGCTGGACGACGAAGTCGACCTGGGCGAGCTCCTTCAACGCCTCTTTACGCCAGACCGCGAGCGGCAACGCGGTGCGTTCGGAGACGACATTGAGGTTCGTCGCGAACCCGTTCCGGAGCGACGACGGCGCGAGGTCGAACGCGATCATCTTCACCGCGAGGTTCGACCTCTTCACGTCGAGGAGGTTGTCCATGAGCGCAGCGAGCTGGGGCTCGTCGCCTGCCAGCCGGCGCACCTCGCGGAGCAGGCGGGCCCGATCCTTGCTCTCGTCTGCCCAGCTCGCAGGCAGCTCCAGCGAGAAGCCCTCGCCCTGGTGGCGTACCCAGCCGGATCCCGACTGAGCCCCGGCCGGGAGCGCTATGGCTGCGGTGAGGGTCGCGAGGAGAACGCGGCGCACGTCGTCGTTATCGACCGACCATGGCCACTCCGTTAGTCTCGCCGCGTGAAGCTCGTCGCGATCGCAGCCGGCACGGGAGTGCTCGCCCTGGCCGGTAGCGCCACGCCTGCGACCTCGCCGTTCGCCTACGGCGTGGCGGCGGGCGAGATCAGCTCGACGGGCGCGCTGCTGTGGACACGTGCGCCGAAGGCCGGGCCGCTTTCGGTCGAGATCGACCCCGGCCCAATCACTGGTGACGACAACGTGCAACTGGCCGCTGGCTCGGCCAAGGCCGCGAGCGACCTGACGGTGGCCGTCCCAGTGAAGGGGTTGAAGCCGGACACGATCCACTTGTACCGCTTCCGCCAGGGGAAGGCGACGAGCGCATCGGGCCGGTTCCGGACGGCGCCGGTTGCGACATCGTCGCGGCCCGTGAGCTTCGCGATCTCGGGCGACGCCGACGCCACCCCCGGCGCGAACGGCAAGCCGGCGTACAACGGCTTCCAGGTGTACGGGCGCATGGCCGCGGAGCGGAACGACTTCAACCTCAATCTCGGCGACACGATCTATTCCGACAGCGAGGTCGGCGGCGCGAAGGTCGCCCGCACCGTGCGCGAGAAGTGGGCCAAGTACCGGCAGAACCTCTCGCTCGCGCCGTTGCGGACATTGCGTGCCGCGGCCGGCACCTACAGCCACTGGGACGACCACGAGTTCATCAACGACTTCAGCCGTGCCGAGCATGGGGACGCTATCTACGTCGCGGGCAGGAAGGCCTTCACGGACTACTCGCCCGTGCGCACCGGCGCCGACGGCCTCTACCGGACCTTCCGCTGGGGCAAGCACGTCGAGCTCTTCTTCCTCGACCAGCGGTCGTTCCGCTCGGGGAAGGCGTCCGCCGGGGACCTCTGCAATGTCGCCGGCGCGCCCGATCTCGCACCGACGGCGCCGGCCGCCGTGCGCCAGGCGTTCACGGTGCTCGTGCCGACGCTCGCACAGCCCGTGCCGCAGGCATGCGTCGACAAGATCAACGACCCCTCCCGGACACTGCTCGGCACCCGCCAGCTCGCCCGCTTCCTGCGCGACGTGCGGCGATCGACCGCGACCTTCAAGGTGATCGTGAACGAGACGCCGCTCATGCAGCTCTTCGCGCTCCCCTACGACCGCTGGGAGGGCTACGCGCCGGAGCGGCAGAGAGTCGTCGAGGCGCTGCGCGGCGTGAAGAACGTCGTCGTGCTGACGACGGACACACACGCGAATCTCGCCGGCAACGTCCGCCTTCAGACGTTCACGCCCAGCGGGCCGGTCCCGACGGGCATCACCGAGGTCATCACGGGCCCGGTGGCGACGAACACGTATGCGAAGGAAGTCGACGACGTGCTCGGCCGCCCGGGCATCGGCGAGCTCGTCGGGGCCGTGTTCTTCAAGCCGCAGCCGCCCGTGGGACTCGGCCTCTCGTGCGTCTCGCTCGACACGTACAGCTACGCGCAGGTGACCGTGACCGGCTCTCGACTGACGGTGCGGCTGAAGGACCTGAACGGGCGGCCGGTGCGCGACGTGCTCGGCGAGCCGTGCGCGCCGGTCCTGATCCCGGCGAAGTAGTGGAAGAGCACGACCTCGTCCTGCGACGGCTGACGTACGGCCTCCTCGTGGATCTCAACCGGGCGCCGGCCGCGACGGAGGTGGCAGCCGCGGCCGGCTCGTCGACGAGCGACGTTCTCGCCGGCTGGCAGCGCCTCCACGACCAGCACGCGCTCGTGCTCAACGACGCACGGACGGAGATCCGCATGGCGAATCCTTTCTCGGCCGTTCCCACCGCGTATCGGGTGCAGGCCGACGGACGGTGGTGGTACGCGAACTGCGCGTGGGACGCGTTCGGCGTGTGTGCCGCGCTGCAGGCAGACGGTCGCATCGAGTCGTCGTGCCCAGATTGCACCGAGCCGCTCGTGGTCGACGTGCGGAACCACGAGCCGGACGACGACACGCTGCTGTTCCACTGCCTCGTGCCCGCCGCTCACTGGTGGGACGACATCGTGTACACGTGAAGCACGATGAACCTCTTCCGGTCGGAAGAGCACATCGACCGCTGGCTCGGCGGGAGGGAGCCTGGAGCGACAATCTCGGTCACAGAGCTCGCCGAGCTCGCGGATGCGTGGTGGGACAACCGCCTCTCGCCGGACTGGCGTCCGCGCTCGCGCGACGAAAACATGAAGATCCTCGAGAGGCTGGGGCTCGCCGGCGACTTCTGGCGGCTCGCGTGAAAAAGCCCCTACAAATGCCAAGTCCTGCGACCCCGAAAGGCCACAGGACTTGACGGGGAGACTCTCTCGCATCGCGGCGCCCACGTCAAGAGCTGCCGCCACGAACTTCTCGCAATTTGCGAGAATCGACCCGCACGACGGAGCCCCGAACCCGAGCTGCTCGCGCCTAGCGACCCGTGATGTAGTCCGTGAGGTACTTGATCTCGAAGGCCTGCTGCTTCGAGGTGTACTTCACGAGGTCGCCGATCGAGATCACGCCGACGACCTCACCTTCGTCCACCACGGGCACGTGGCGAATGCGGCGGTCGGTCATGAGGGCCATGCACTCGTCGATCGGCGTGTCCGCCGTCGCCACGTAGAGCGGTGACGACATGATGTCGCGCACCGCTGTCTCCTTGTCGGTTCGACCCTGGAGCGTCACCCGGCGGAGGTAGTCGCGCTCGGTCATGATCCCGACGATCTCCTCGTCGTCGGTGACGAGGAGCGAGCCGACGTTCGCCTCCACCATGAGCGTGATCGCCTCGAAGACGGTGGCGTCGCCGTCGATCTTGAGCACGTCGCCGCTCTTGTCGGCGAGGATCGAGGACAGTTGATGCTGGAGCACGGTCATGCGTAGCCTGCTATACGAATCCGCTGCCCGCAAGCTTCCTACGATGAACGGCGCCCACCTACGCCTTGCCGCAACTGTCGTGCAACCGCTCAACGACCGCGTCGCGCAGGCCGACGCCGCGGACCGGTGAACGTCCCCGACGCCGTCGCTCCCGATCCGAGCAAGTGGGACGCGTGGTCGCCGCAGGAGGTTGCGCGGAGGCTGGCGAACGTCGACGCGCCCTGGTACGTGGCGGCCGGCTGGGCGATCGACCTCTTCCTCGGCGGCGGCTATCGGGAGCACGACGACATCGAGATCGCGATACCGCGGACCGCCTTCGCCGACGTGACTGCTGCACTCTCGGAGTTCGAGCTCCACTCCATCAACGACCACCAGAACTGGGTTCGCGATCCCGCCGCCGACGCGTGGCGACTCGATGTCTTCGCCGAGCCTTCGGACGCCGAGACATGGGTCTGCCGACGCGACGAACGCATCCGGCTGCCCTACGACGTCGTCATCGAGCATACGGCGGACGGCATCCCGTACGGCAGTCCCGAGATCATCCTCCTCTTCAAGGCGAAGCACGTGCGCCCGAAGGACGAGGCGGACTTCGACGCAGTGCTGCCGCGGCTCGACGCGGAGCGGCGCGCGTGGCTTGCGGACGCGCTCGAGCTCGTCCACCCGGGCCATCCGTGGCAAGAACGACTTGCCTAGAAGGCGCTCGCGTAAGCATTGAGCGCGGGCTGCCCGCCGAGGTGCGCGTAGAGCGAGCGAACCTTAAACCGGCGCTTCCGCGAGCTCGTCGATGGTCGGCGCGTCTCGGATTGCCGGACTGAACGTCGCCCAAAGGGCGAGAACGAGCGCCAGCACGACGCACACACCGACTGCGGCTCGGGCGGAGACCTCCGTGATGAGCACGCCGGTGATGAGCGGCCCGATCGGCGAGATGACGATCGCGAACGTCGTCCAGGCCGACTCGGCGCGGCCGAGGAGCCGATCAGGCGTCATCGCGAGCCGGTACCCGTGGACGACCGCGTCGGTGGACGGGATGACGAGCGCGGTCGGCAAGAGGCACACGGCGAGCACGTAGACGCTCGGCCACACGAGGAAGGCGGCACAGCCGACCCACGTCCAGAGCTCGAGCACGAAGACCGCGCGCACGGGCAGCGCCCGCCGGATGTACGGGGAGAGCAGCGTCCCGGGCAGGATGCCCGCGAAGAACACGGCCACGAGCAGTCCGACTTCGCCGCCCGACAGCCCCTGATCGGTTCCGATGACGACGATTGCGAAGAGGATGCTCGGGCCGACGAAGTTGAGCAGGCCGAAGATCAAGGCAACGGTTCGGAGGAATTGCTGGCGCCAGACGTAGCGGACCCCTTCCAGCAGCTGCGACCGGAGCGGCGAGGGGTCGTGGTCGCGCTCCTCCTGGAACTTCGCCCGCATCAGTAGGAGCGAGATCGCCGAGAACGCGTACGAGATCACGTCCACGACGAAGGGCAGCACCCGCGCGATCGTGAAGAGGGCGCCGCCCAGCGGCGAGCCGGCGAGCTGGACGATCGCATTTCGCCCCGTCTGCACGGCCGCGGCGTCGGGCAGCTGATGCGTCGGGACGACGGATCGCACCGAACCGGGATAGGCGGCGATGAAGAACGCCGTGCCGACGCCCTCGACAAATGCGATCGCCGAGATCAGCCAGAAGGCGTCTGAGCCCAGCGCGATCACCACGACGAGGACGCTTACGGCGACGACACGCACGGCGTCCGCGCCGATCATCAGCCACTTCCGGTCCCAGCGGTCCGCGACGACACCCGCAGGCAGCGCGAAGAGTGCGTGCGGGATCGTCCGGGCGAAGAGGACGAAGCCGGCCATCGCCGCCGAGCCCGTGAGCGCGAGCACGAGCAGCGGATAGGCGATCGACGTCAGCCGCGTCCCGATGTTGGAGAGCAGCTGCCCGGTCTGGAGCAGCACGAAGTCGCGGTTCCGGCGCAGGGGGACGGCGGTCACCGCGCGACGCTATCGGTTAGAACACGCCCATGGCCGCCCCGCCTCTCTCGACGCCGCTGTCTCACCTATTGGTGGCGTTCACGGTCGAGTTCGACAACGAGCTCGACCACCGGCTCAACGCCGCCGACGTCGGCCACCGCCTCCCCATCTCGATGGTGATGTGGTCGAACTTTCTGCGCTTCGTCGGAGACGGCATCACGGTCGGCGAGCTACCTGCTGCCACGGGCATCCCGAAGTCGCGAACGCTCTCCACTCTGGGCGGTTTGGAGCGGTGGCGCTACGTGTTCGTGAGCCCTAGCCCCACCGGCAAGCCTCCGACGCCGAAGCGAGACGGCTGGGGCAGCGCACGGGCGCTGCGCAGCGAGTGGTTCGTCCGCCCCACGCCGGGCGCCGGCAGGTCGACGCAGGAGATCGCGCCACCCCTGTTCGGCGAGCTGGAGAAGCGCTGGCAGCAGCGGTTTGGCGCCGGCGAGGTCACGGAGCTTCGCGAGGCGCTGGGCACGGTCGTCGACGGCCTCGACGTCGAGCTCCCCGAGTATCTCCCGATCGTCGGCAGCGCGAACGGGATGCGCGCGGACATCGAGCGCCGCGAGCGTGGCGCGGCTCCCACCCACCTGCCGGCACTCCTCTCTCAGGCCCTCCTTGCCTACACGCTCGACTTCGAGCGAGCGTCGGAGCTGTCGCTGCCCTTGAGCGCGAACTTCGTGCGCATCCTCGGCGACGACGGCCTCGACGTTCGGGAGATTCCAGCGATCGCAGGCGTGTCGCCGGAGGCGACGAGCATGGCCCTGAAGTTCCTGGCGAAGACCCGCTACGTCACGGTCGACGGGAAGCTCGCACGCCTTACGGCCAAGGGTGTGGAGGCGCAGGCAGCAGCTCCCGGACTGCATGCCGACGTCGAAGCCGCCTGGAAGACGCGCAGCCTCCGCAAGGCGTTGGCGACGCTTCTCGGCCACCCGAAGCTCGCCGACGGGTGGCACCCGTATCCGGACGGCTGGCGGGCCAGGAAGAAGTACGTCGAGCAGACGAACGCCGTCATCGCCGATCCCACAGGGCGGCTGCCGCACTACCCGATGGTGCTCCACCGCGGAGGATGGCCGGATGGCAGCTGACACGTCGATGCGATGGACCGTCCTCTATGACGCCGGCTGCGGCTTCTGCATCCGGCTGGTGTCGATCCTCCTGCGCTGGGACCGCGCGGGGCGCCTACATGCGGTCCCCCTTCAGCGATCCGATGCCGACCAGCTGCTTCTCATCTCCCCCAGCGGCGAGCGGCACTCGGGCGGGATGGCAGTGACGATGCTGCTGAGGCTGTTGCCGGCCGGCCGGCTGCCCGCAGCCTGTCTTGCGTGCTTTCCGAAGCTGACCGAGCGGGCGTATCGGTGGGTCGCTGTATCCGTCAGACCACACGCGTGCCGGTGACGGAGACAGACGCAGCGGTCGTCGAGTGGCTGCTCGAAGGGGACTCGGCGATCTTCGGGCGCCTACGGTTTGGGGTCGAATCGCCGTAACCGAGTCGCCCGTGTGTGTCTTCGTGCAAAGTGAGTGGGATGAAGATCGCTATCGGCCTCGCCGCGCTGTCGTTCGCCACCGTCGCGCTGGGAGCGATCGAGCCTCCGACGACGCTCGGCAGCGCGCGGCTCGGCACGCTGACGGTCACGAGCGGCGCCGTCGTCGAGCCGAAGTCGGTTGATCTGAGGGGCGTCTGGAATGATCCGAAGGTGTCATGCCTGGCCAACCGGAGGCTGCGCGTGCATGTCGCCGTGGACTACATCCCGGCCGGGGGCCAGCCCCGCCGCGTCGGGCGGACGGGGGTCTTCAAGAGCGCGAACTGTGCCGAGGGCGGTCCGAACGTCGGTTTCACACTCACCGCTCGCAGGATCGGCTTCGCCTGTCCGAACGGAGCCTGGAAGCCCGCCCGCTACAACTTCCTCGCGCAGACGACGGACCTGAAGCGCGGGCTCAAGGCCACGGCATCGATGAACTGGCTCAAGCCTGGCCGCCGCTGCTGAGCGCCACTCCACAAGGAGACGCCGCCGTTCCCGACACGTGCGGGAACGGCTCACAACGGCTCTCGGAGACCACACGCGGCCGGTTTCCGGCCGATCCATGGACCTTAGGGGAGTTCTCTCAAACCCTCCCGACTCTCTCAAACGGCTGATTCAGCCGGACTAGAGAGAGATCGGTCGGCAATTGGTTGGTCATGACCGCCTTCGCCACCGGTGCGCCTGAGCTGGCGTTCGGGAGGAGGAAGCGCGATACGACGAGCACCTTCGCCGGGAGGGTCGCCTCGTCATCTGACGTCCACCCAGCTCACACGACTCATGTGAGATTGAGCGCGAAGAGCCGGTGCGGGCCTTCGAGCCCTTTGAGCTCCACCTCACGACTCTCCTTGAAGTCGATTCCGGAGCCGGAGACAAGGTCGTGCACCACACTGGACACCAGAACCTCGCCGCCGAGGGCTTGGCCGGCGACGCGCGCCGCAAAGTGAATGGTCTTGCCGAAGAAGCCGTCGGCCTCATTCAGCGCGTCGCCGGTGTGAACACCGACTCGGACGCGGATCGGAAGCGGGCCGTCAGAGAATGCGCGACTGATCTCTTGCTGGATCGTCTGCGCGCAAGCGACCGCCCGTCGAGCGCTCGAAAAGGCGAGCATCGATCCGTCGCCCTCCGTCTGGACCACGGTGCCCCCGTGCTTCGCAGTGGCCTCTTCGATCACGACGTTGTGTCGGCGGACGAGGTCGCGCCACGCGTAGTCGCCGAGGCGAGAGAGCAAGACGGTGGAGTCGACGATGTCGGTGAAGGCGATCGTCACCGTCCCCTCGGAGTCGAGCGCACTGGAGAGGTCGGGCTTCTCGCGCTGCACAGCCTGTTCGAGCTCGTCGATCGTCACTGTCAACGATCTGCCCAGGACATCGGTGTGGGGCTGCGGGAATGACCAGTGCACGTGCACGACCTTCCACTCGCCGTGTTCGAGGTGGAGGATGTAGCTCGCGCGCCCTTCGATGGTCTTCCCTTCCCAATCGATCGTCTCCTTCACGCTCGCCCACCCGACGCTGCCTTCTTCCCATGCGTCGATCTCGCCTGCCTTGACGAGGAAGGAACCATCGAACTCCTCGATCTGACGCCCCCACACGACGCGGGTCTCATGCCCACGCCACCATTCCGCTGGATCAGATCCGATGATCAGCGTGCCTGGGTGATCCGAAAGCCGTCCGAGCACCGACTCGCTGTCGCCTTCCGCGATCGCCTTTGTCAACCGATCGATGACGCGGCGGATTTCCTCGGACGGCTCCACGCGGCGAGTGTGCTCGAACGAGCGGGCACACGCAACTTCTCGCCGCCGGATGACTTCACGTGTATGCAGGGAGTGCGGAGCGGAGAAACGCACAAGCGACCCGTGGCGATCACCCTCAGGTGCCTCGCAACCGAGGAAAAAATGGAGGCGGCGGGAATCGAACCCGCGTCCGCGGTCGCACCGGGCAGAGCGTCTACGAGCGTAGCCTGCGCTTTGATCTCACCCGGACGGCCGGTTCGCAGGCGACCTACCGCCGGGCCAGCCCTCCTTTGGTCTCACCCCTCCGGCGAGTGGCTCTCCTTCGGGGCCAGCCCGTTATCTGACGCCGCTTGTCCGAACCACGGGCCGAGTTCGGAGCGACGCACTACCTAAGGTTCACTTAGGCAGCGAGTGCGAGTTCACGATCCGCACTTACGTTGTTCCCGGTTGTTTTACGAGGCCGACCGGGGACCTCGACTCGCAGCTCAGCCGGAGAACCGACCACGTCGAAACCTGGTCGCCCCCGTATGTCTTCGTGCAAAGTGTAGCGGGATAAAGATCGCTGCCGGCTTCGCCGCACTGTCGTTCGCCACTGTCGCGCTGGGAGCGATCGAGCCGCCAACGACGATCGGCAGCGCCCGCCTCGGCTCGCTGACGGTCACGAGCGGCGCCCTCGTCGAACCGAAGTCGGTCGATTTAAGGGGTGTCTGGAACGACCCGAACGTGTCATGCCTGGCCAAACCGAAGGCTGCGAGTGCACGTCGCTGTGGACCACATTCCAGCTGGCGGCAAGCCCCGCCGTGTCGGTCGGACGGGCGTGTTCACGAGCCCGAACTGCGCCGAGAGCGGCCCAAACGTCGGATTCACGCTCACCGCTCGCAAGCTGGGCTTTGCGTGTCCCAACGGAACGTGGAAGCCCGCGCGTTACAACTTCCTCACTCAGACGACGGAGCTGAGGCGCGGCCTCAAGGCAACCGCGTCGATGAACTGGCTCAAGCCCGGCCGCCGCTGCTAAGGGCGAAGCCGGGCGCAACCTGGTCGCCCCCGAGGTTTTGTGCGACTCTAACGGCCCATGGACCTTGTCTTGGGCGAGCAGGAGCAACCGGCTGCCTCCAACGAGCGCGAGCTGGAGCTCCGTGAGCTCCAGCTGACGATCGTCGCGATGCGCGAGGCGCTCGATCTGGCACAGCACGAGGCGCGCGAGCGTACGCAGGCGGCGGTTGTGGAAGCCACGGAGGAGATCGGACACCTGCGCACGATTGTGACTGCGCTGCGCAAACAGCTGGAAGAGCGGGAGCTCGCCCATGCCGAGGCCCTGCAGGCGGCGCGGCAGGACGCAGCGGCAGAGATCAGAGACCTCCAGGCGACGATCGACGCGCTGCGCGGCGATCTCGAGGCGAACCAGCCATGACCGAGATCCTCGCCCCCGCAACGGGTACGAACGAGCAGGCAGAGCAGCTACGCGAGCTGCAGTTTCTCATGGCGCTCTCGCGCCGAGTCGCCGCGCTCGGTTCGCTCGAGGAAGCGCTCGACACGTTACTGCAGGCGGCGATCGAGGAGATCGGCGCCGACAGAGGATCGATCTTCCTCCACGATGCCGAGACCTCCGAGCTGTACACGTACCGCTCCACGGGCCTGGGACCGCGGGAGATTCGGCTCATGGACGACCAGGGCGTCGCCGGAGCCGTGTTCCAGACTGGCAAGGGAGAGATCATCGCGGATGCCTACACGGACCCACGGTTCCACCGGGCGGCCGACGAGCAGACCGGCTACGAGACGCATGCCCTGATCTGCGCCCCCATCACGAGCGCACGTGGCGCAACGATC
Source organism: Gaiellaceae bacterium (assembly GCA_046716705.1). Classification (GTDB taxonomy): domain Bacteria; phylum Actinomycetota; class Thermoleophilia; order Gaiellales; family Gaiellaceae; genus PALSA-612. Next base: position 10,101 of record JBKJWA010000152.1, on the reverse strand, counting down.
GGCGTCGCGGAGGTGTTGAACAAGCGCAACGGCGAGTTCGGACCACGTGACCTGAAGCTGCTCGAGAGCATGACGTCGCAGTGCGCGGTCACGCTCGAGGCACTCCAGCGCATGGAACGCCTGTCGCGCGAGCGTGAGCGGGAGGTCGAGTTCTTGAACGTCGTCGCGGATCTCTCCTCGGAGCTCGAGTTGACGACACTGCTGGGGCGCGTCGTGTCGGAGGCGACGAGGATGCTGGACTGCGATCGCACGACGGTGTTCCTGAACGACGAGCGGCACGCTGAGCTCTTCAGCTTCGTGGGCGACAAGCTCGAGCTCTCTGAGATCCGGTTTCCGAATCATCTCGGCATCGCCGGCACCGTGTTCCAGTCGGCACAGTCCGTCCGAATTCCACACGCGTACGCGGATCTCCGTTTCAACCCGGCGTTCGACCGCCAGAGCGAGTACTTCACCCGGTCGATCCTCTGCGTGCCGATCTTCAGCAAGGCGGGAAAGCCGATCGGCGTCACGCAGTCGCTCAACAAGCGCGGGGGACCGTTCAACCCCCAGGACGAAAGCCGGCTGCGAGCCTTCACCGCGCAGATCGCGAGCGCTCTCGAGAACGCGAAGCTCTTCTCGGACGTGCAGGCGATGCGCAGCTACAACGAGAGCATGCTGCAGAGCATGTCGAATGGCGTCATCACCTTCGACGAGCAGGGCCTGGCTCAGACGTGCAACGCGGCCGGGAGCCGCATCCTGCGACGAGAGGAGCCGGACGTCGTGGGGAAATCGCCGGCCGAGATCTTTCCCGAGAGCGAATGGCTCGTCGAGCGGCTCGAGCGGGCCGGCGAGACGGGAGCGAGCGACCTGGCGCTCGATGCGGAGCTCGCGGTCGACGGGACGACCGTCTCGGCGAACATCAGCATCTTGCCGCTCCGGGCAAGCGACGAGTCACAGCTAGGAACGCTGGTCGTCATCGAGGACATCTCCAACGAGAAGCGCGTCCGCTCGACGCTCTCGCGCTACATGGATCCCGAGCTGGCGGACCGGCTGCTCGCAGAGGACTCCGGCGGCGACCTGCTCGGTGGCGCGGAAGCCGTCGCCACGGTCCTCTTCAGCGACATCCGGCAGTTCACAGCGTTGGCCGAACGTCTCGGCGCCCACTCGACGGTGTCGCTCCTCAACGACTACTTCGAGCGGATGGTCGAGTGCATCTTCGACCAGGGCGGCATGCTCGACAAGTTCATCGGCGACGCGATCATGGCGGTGTTCGGCCTGCCCGTGCCCCGCGACGACGACGAGGATCGGGCGCTGCGGGCCGCCATCTCCATGATCGAGAGCCTCCGTGAGTGGAACGTCGAGCGGAGCAGGCGTGGCGACCCGGTGCTAGACATGGGGGTCGGCCTCAACACGGATTCCGTGGTCGCCGGGAACATCGGCAGTGGCAAGCGCATGGACTACACGATCATCGGCGACGGCGTGAACCTCGCCTCCAGGCTCGAGGGCGCGTGCAAGCACTACGGCGCTCGAATCCTGCTCTCGGAGCTGACGAGGGCAAAGCTCAGAGGCGTGTACCGGCTGCGCGAGGTCGATCGGATCGTCGTCAAGGGGAAGAGCGAGCCGGTGGCGATGTTCGAGTGCCTCGACTACCACGACGACGAGTCGTTCCCGAACCTCCTCGAAGCTGTCGGGATGTTCAACGAAGGCCTCGCGAAGTACAGGTCCGGCGACTTCGTGGAGGCGGGGCGCTGGTTCGAGCAGGCGCTGACGGCGAATCCGGCAGACGCGGTCGCCGCACTGTACGTGGAGCGCTGCCGGGCGCTCGTCGAGTCTCCTCCAGGCGCCGACTGGGACGGCACCTGGGTGATGACCGACAAGTAACCCGCGCTGCTGCCGGCTACCGCTGCCGGCTCTTCAGGGCGCGCTCGATCTGGCGGTCGGCGTCGCGCTTCGCGATGTCGCGGCGCTTGTCTCGGAGCTCCTTGCCGCGGGCGAGCGCAACCTCCACCTTGGCACGCCCGTCCTTGAAGTAGAGACGCGTAGGCACAAGCGTCAGGCCGCGCTCCCGCGCGCGCCCCGCGAGGCGGTCGATCTCACGCCGGTGGAGGAGCAGCTTGCGGTCGCGCTCGGGCTCGTGGCCGCCGACAGAGCCGCTCTTCTCGTAGGGCGCGATGTGCGCGCCGACGAGCCACAGCTCTCCCCCGCGCTCTTCGGCATGCGCCTGCGCGAGCGACGCGCCGTTTGCGCGGAGGGACTTCACCTCGGTCCCCATCAGCTGGATCCCGGCCTCGACCCGCTCGAGAAGCGCGTAGTCATGCCGCGCGCGGCGGTTGTCCGCGACGACCTTTGTGCCCTGAGGCTTCGCCATCGGCTACGGCTGCATGACGTCGACGAGCCGCCGGGCGAGCGTGGGCAGCATCGCTACCGCGAGCGCCGGCTCTTCGTCGAGCAATGCCGTGAAGTCGTCGCGCCGGATGGCGAGCACGCGGACGTCGGTCGCAGCCCGCACGCGGGCGACGCGGTGCGCATCCGGGACGAGCAACGTCAGCTCGCCCACGAACTCGCCTGGTCCAAGCTCCGTGTGGAATCCGCCGTGCCCCTCGACGACTACCTGCCCTTCCTCGATGACGAACATGCCGGAGCCAGGGTCGTTCGGGAGCGCGAGCACGGTTCCGGCCGGGAACTCGGTCTCGGTAGCGAGCTCGGCCACGCGACGGAGCGCGTCTTCCGAGAAGCCCGCGAACAGCGGGCACCCGCGCAGTTGGTCCGGCTCGGTCATTTCGCCTTCATATCACGAAGCTCCACCTTGCCCTCCGCGCGCTCGATTTTCTCGACGCGCACGGCAAGCGGGTCGCCGAGGCGGTACGACCGGCCGGAGCGGCGTCCCTCTAACGCTGTCCCGAGCGCGTTCAGCTCGTAGTAGTCGCCGCCGAGAGACCGGGCGGGCACGTAGCCCTCGAACACCTCGTCGAAGCGAACGAAGATTCCGGAGGGGATCGCGCCGGTGATCTCGCCCTCGAACGCGTGCTCCCAGCCTTCCTCGAACAGCCGCCGCTCGAGGAGCCAGGCGAGGCAGATCGCGTCGGCCGCGTATTCGACCTGCGTCGCCTCCCGCTCGCGCGCCGACGAGTGCTCGGCCTGCTCCGCGGTGTCGGCCGACGGCGGTTCGTCCGAGACGCCCAGCTCCTTCAGGAGGGCGCGGTGACAGACGAGATCGGGATAGCGGCGAATCGGGGACGTGAAGTGGCAGTACGCGGGGCTCGCTAGCCCGGAGTGCCCGAGGTTCGCGGGGTCGTACCGCGCTTGCTTCAGCGACCGGAGCACGAGCGGCGGGAAGGCGGCGACACCGCGGCCCGAACGGCGGACGTAGTCCATCACGCGCTCAGAGATCTCCCCCGCCAGCGCGGCGGCCTGCGCCGGCGTCATGCGGTCTGCATCCGGGGTAGACGGGGTCGGCACGCCCAGATCGGCGAGCACGGCGACGAGCCTCGAGATCGACTGCGGCTCGGGCGGGTCGTGGACGCGGTAGAGCGCCTCGCGGCGGCGCCCGCCCAGCAGGCCGGCGACGGCCTCGTTGGCGAGGATCATCAGCTCCTCGACGAGCATGTGCGCGTGCGGCTCGCTCTCGAGCCATGCGTTCGAGACCCCTCCTTCGTCATCGAAGGCGAACGTGACCTCGGGCGCCTCCACACGGAGGGCACCCCGTGCGAACCGTCGCCGGCGAAGCTCCTCGGCCAGGCGTTCCGCGTGACGGAGCGGCTCGTCGACCTCGGGCGGAAACCTCTCCCGTCCGGCCAATGCCCGCTCGGCCTGCCCGTAGCTCAGACGCGCGTCGCTCCGGATGACGGAGCGATAGAAGAGCGGCGTGCCCATCTCGAGGCTTGGGCCGAACGGGATCTCGACCGTCAGCACGAAGCGGTCGAGGTGAGGCCGTAGGCTGCACAGGTCGTCGGCGAGCTCGGCGGGGAGCATCCGCGCGACGCGGCCGGGCACGTACACCGAGCACGAGCGTTCCGCCGCGCCGAGGTCGAGCTCGGTTCCGGCGGAGACGAAGTGCGACACGTCCGCGATGTGGACGTACGCGCGCAGACCGTCGCCCTCGCGGACGACGGAGATCGCGTCGTCGAAGTCCTTCGCCGTCTCGGGGTCGATCGTGATCGTGGGCAAGTCGCGGAGATCCGTTCGGCCTTCGATGCTGCTCGGCGGCGGCGGCGGCGGCTCTGGGATGGCCTCGCTAGCGCCCTGCTCTCCCCGCTCGTGGAGCAGTCCCTCGAGCACGGCGTCGATGTGGCTCGCCGGTCCGAGGACGCGCTCCACCCGTGCTCGGCCGCGGCCGGTGCGGACGAGGGCGAGATCTCCAGGCCCCGTGTCGTGGAGGCCGTGGCGGTCGATGACGAGCGGAACGCCAGGCGTGAAGTACGGGTCGCCGACGACGAGCTTCCCGCGCTTGCGCAGCTCGACGACAACGTGCTCGGTCACGAACCGCCATCACACATTTGGCACACAGATGGAACCCACGCGTCTGAGTCTCCTCGCTACGGTGAAACCGGGAGGAGGCGCGGGGAGGCCCCAGCCCTGAGACGTGTCTCGATCAGACGCGGAGGAACCGGTGGAGCGTCAACGCCGAGCCAACCGCGCCGAGCAGCAACCCGGCTCCGAGGATCACGAGTGCGGTCAGCTCGAACGCGAGCGCCTCGATATCCGCGCTGTCGCTTTCCCAGTTCGGCAGCGCCGGGAGCACGACCTGCTTGCCGACGAGCAGGAGGATGATCGCACCCACCGACCCGATCAACCCGCAGAGGAGCCCTTCGATCATGAACGGCCCGCGGACGAACCAGTTCGTCGCACCGACGAGCTTCATCACCTCGATCTCCCGCCGCCGCGCAAAGATCGACAGGCGGATCGTGTTCGCGATCAGCAGCGTCGACGCGATGAGGAGCACGATGAGCCCGACGAGGAACACCGCTTCGATGATGCCCCCCACCCTCACGACTCCACGCGCCTTTTCGCCACCGTCCTTGACCGACTCGATGCCCGCGGGCTTCGTCCCGCCTGGCCCCGCCGTCAGCAAATCGGTTCTGATGTCGTCCGTGAACTCGCCCTTCACCGGGATCACCTCGAACGAGGCAGGAAGCGGGTTGTACGTGAGGTTCTCGACGAGCTCCGGGTAGCGCTTGCGCATGGCCGCAAGCGCGTCCTTCTCCGAGATGTACGTGATCCGCTTCACGCGCGCGTCCTGCGCGAGCATCAGCCGAATCTGTTCCGCCTGTTTGGCCGTGGCATCTCCGCGGCAGTCAGCCTGGCCGGACTGGCAGAGATAGACCTTGACGAGCAGCTGCTTCTCCGCGTGATTCGACCAGGAAAGCACCCAGGTGCCGAGTGCGATCGTCAGCCCGAGCACGAACATCCCGATGAGCACCGTGAGCGTCGCCGCGACGGTGGTCGACATGCTCGCGCCGAGCGAGCGCAGCGCCTCACCGATGACGACCCGCAATCTCACTCGTAGCCTCCGCGGCGCTCGTCGCGCATGAGCCGTCCCTCGTCGAGCGCGATGACGCGCTTACGCATCTTGTCCACCATCTCGCGGTCGTGCGTGACCATGAGGATGGTCGTCCCCGCGCGGTTGATGCGGTAGAGGAGCTGCATGATGCCCACCGACGTGTCCGGGTCGAGGTTGCCGGTCGGCTCGTCACAGACGAGCAGCGGCGGGTGGTTGGCGACGGCGCGCGCGATCGACACGCGCTGCTGCTCGCCGCCCGATAGCTCGCCCGGATACGAGCTCGCCTTGTGGGAGAGGCCGACGAGCGCCAGCACCTCCGGCACCGTGCTCCGGATCTTGTCGCGGCTCTCGCCGCGCACGTTGAGCGCGTACGCGATGTTCTCGTACGCCGTGCGGTTGGGCAGCAGCTTGAAGTCCTGGAACACGCAGGCGACGTTGCGGCGCAGCATGGGCACCCTGGAACGCTTGAGCCGCGCAAGATCGCGCCCGCCGACCATGATGCGCCCGCGGGTCGGCTCGAGCTCCTTGATGAGCAGCCGGATGATCGTCGACTTGCCCGACCCGGAGGCCCCGACGATGAACACGAACTCGCCCTTGTCGATGACGAACGAGACGTCGCGCAGGGCCTCGACGTCGGGCTCGTAGATCTTCGTCACACCCTCGAACACCACCATCGACGACGCCGTCGGAACAGCCGGCGGCTCGGCGGCGCGCTCGACCGGCGCGACAACTTCGGTGGGCGAGTTCAGCTCCTGCATAGCGCCTCAGTAGCCGACGACACCATCGCCGGCTGGTTGCGAGCGGGGAATTCTAGCCGAATCGCCAGACTACTCCACGCGTCCTGCGGCGCTCGCGAGCAGGTACGAGTGGATGAACGGGTCGAGATTCCCGTCGAGCACACCCTGCGCATTCCCGGTCTCGAAGCTCGTCCGGTGATCCTTGACCTGCTGGTACGGGTGAAGCACATAGCTGCGGATTTGACTTCCGAAGCCGGTGTCCTGCACCTGGCCCCGCTCTTCGGCGAGCTCCGCCTCCCGGCGCACCTGCTCGAGCTCGGCGAGCCGCGACTTGAGGATGCGCATCGCCGTCAGCTTGTTCGAGAGCTGCGAGCGCTCGTTCTGGCACTGGACGACGACGCCGGTGGGCAGATGGGTGATCCGCACGGCGGAGTCGGTCTTGTTGACGTGCTGGCCGCCCGCGCCCGACGCGCGGTACGTGTCGACACGGATTTCCGCCTCGTCGATCTCGACATCGGCGTCGTCGCCGAGCAGCGGGCTGACGATCACCTGCGCGAAGGACGTGTGGCGACGGTTCGCCTGGTCGAACGGCGACAGCCGCACGAGCCGGTGGACGCCGCGCTCGGCCTTCAGCGTGCCGTACGCATTCTCACCTCGTACGCTGAACGTCGCGGACTTCAGTCCCGCCTCCTCACCCGGGCTCGCTTCGAGCAGCTCCGTCGCAAAGCCGCGGTCGGCGGCCCACCGGAGGTACATGCGCAGCACCATCTCCGCCCAGTCCTGCGCGTCGGTGCCGCCCGTGCCGCCGACGATGGTGACGACGGCGTCGCCTCCGTCGTACTCGCCGTTGAAGAGGGCCTCCTCCTGCAACCGCGCTAGCTCGCGCTGAAGCGGCACGATCGACTCGCCGATCTCGGCACCGAGCTCGCCGTCCATCTCGAGCAGCTCGCGTGCGTCGTCGTACTCGCGACGCAACCGTTCGTAGCGCTCGAGGCGCTTCGCCAGACGCGACTGCTCGGTGGAGACCCGCGCGGCCCTCTGCTGGTCGTCCCAGAAGCCGGGCCGGCCCATGTTCTCCTCGAGCTCGGCGATACGCGCTGTTACGCGATCCGGGTCAAAGGTAATCACGGACCCAGTCGAGCTGGGTCCCGATCTCCTTGAGTTGCTCCGCGAGCGACACGCCTTCGGCCATGGCTCAAGGCTAGCGTGCCTCTGTTACGGTGGCCCCGGTTCGACGAAGGAGGGAGAGCATGGGAGAGATCAAGACGGTGCTGGACGAGTACCAGAACGCGTTCAACGCCCATGACGAGCAGCGCCTTCGCGCGTTGTACACGGACGACGCCGTGTTCACGGCGCCCGGCGGGGTTCGCCTGGAAGGGCCCGACGAGATCGTCGCCTGGAACATGGCGTGGTTGAACGCGTTTCCGGACGCTACGGCGACGGTCGACAACGAGATCATCGCCGGCGACTGGGCAACGCTCCAGCAGACGTTCAAGGGCACGCACACCGAGACGTTCGTCACCGACGACGGCGACATCCCGGCGACCGGGAAGAGCGTGGACGGTCGTGCTGGAGAGGTGATTCGTGTCAAGGACGGCAAGATCGTCGAGGACCACCTCTACTTCGACAACATGGAGATCCTCACGCAGCTCGGGCTCGTGCCCGAGAGCGCAGCTACGGGGTAGGGTCGGGGCTCAGCGGTATCCAAGGGGCGGCTTCGGCCGCCCCTTCCTTATGCTCAGGACGTGGCGGTCTGTGAGAACTGCGGCGTAGAGCTGCCGGAGGGAGCGCGCTTCTGCCCCGCATGCGGCGTCGCGGTGGCGGAGCCTGCGGCCGGTGGCGACATGCTGAAGCTCGTCACGGTGCTCTTCGCCGACGTGGTGGGCTCGACGGCGCGCGCCGAGAATCTCGACCCGGAGGACACCCGTGCCCTGATGGCCGACTTCTTCGAGGCCATGGCCGAGGAGATCCGGGCCGAGGGCGGAACGATCGAGAAGTTCGTCGGCGACGCGATCATGGCCGTCTTCGGCGTCCCGCAGACACACGAGGACGATCCTGGGCGGGCGGTGCGCGCCGCGGGGCGCATGGTGGGCCGGCTGGAGCGCTGGAACGAGAGCCGCCACGCGGAGGAACGGCTCGAGATCCGCATCGGCGTGAACACGGGAGACGTGATCGCAGCCGGGGCGCCGGGGCAGGATCTCCTCGTGACCGGCGATGCTGTGAACGTCGCGGCCCGGCTCCAACAAGGTGCGTCGCCGGGGCAGATCGTTGCGGGCGAGCGGACGGCCCGGGGAGCCGATGCGTTCTTCGCGTTTCGTCCGCTGCCATCCCTCGAGCTGAAGGGCAAGGGTGCGCCGGTCGCCGCCTTCGCGGTGGAAGGCGAGCGCGACGCGCCCGAGCCGCGGGGTGTTCCCGGGCTCATGACCCCCTTGGTCGGCCGCAACCGTGAGCTCGACATCCTGCACGCCGCCTTCGCGCGCATCCAACAGGAGCGACTGCCCGCTCTCGTCACCGTGCTCGGGGATGCCGGCGTCGGCAAGAGCCGGCTCGTGCGGGAGTTCGTCGGCTCGCTCGGCGTCCAGACGAAGGTAGCCGTAGGGCGCTGTCTCCCGTACGGCGAGGGGGTGACGCTCTGGCCCTTGGGCGAGATCCTGAAGGGGGAGACACTCGTGCTCGAGAACGATCCCCACGATGTCGTCGTGGGGAAGATCTCCGCGTTGGTGGAGGAAGCGGTCCCCGCCGAGATCACGCCGGACCCGATGGCCACCGTCACAGCGCTCGCGTCGACGATCGGCTTCGAGCCCGCACAGGCGGATCCACGTGAGGCCTACCGCGCGCTGCTGTCGGCATGGAGAGCCTTGCTCGCCGGGCTCGCCGCCGCGCGACCGCTCGTGATCGTGGTGGAGGATCTCCATTGGGCCGACGCCACCATGCTTGAGGTTCTCGACGATCTCGCCGTCCGTGTGGAGGGGCCTGTGCTCTTCCTCTGCACTGCCCGACCCGACCTGCTGCGCACCCGTCCGGACTGGGGCGGCGGCAAGCGCAACTACTCCGCGCTGCCGCTCGACCCCCTCGATTCAGAGGAGGGCGCTCGGCTCGTCTCGCTCCTCCTCGATGTCGAGCAGCTCCCGCCCGCGGTGAAGACCCGCATCCTCGAACGCGCGGAGGGAAACCCGTTCTTCATCGAGGAGATCGTTCGGCGACTGATCGACGAGGGCCTGATCGCGTTCGAGAGCGGGCACTGGCGCGCGGCGCGGGAGATCGCCTCTGTCGACATACCGGACACCGTGCAGGGCGTGATCCTCGCTCGTATCGACCTACTCGAGCCTGCCGAGAAGCGGGTGCTGCAGCAGGCAGCAGTCGTCGGACGCACGTTCTGGTCAACGCCGGTACAGCACCTGACGGGCGAGAGCGATCTCGAAGCCGTTCTCCAGGTGCTCTGCCGACGCGAACTCGTGGTCGAGCGCCTCTCCTCGTCCATGGGCGGCGAGACCGAGTACCAGTTCAAGCATGTCCTGATCCGGGACGTGGCGTACGAGAGCCTGCCGCGACGTGACCGCGCAACGGCCCATGTCCAGGTGGCGGAGTGGATAGAGCAGAGCGGCGAGCGCGCCTCCGAGGTGGTCGAGCTCCTGGCGCATCACTACGACATCGCGGCGTCCTTGACGGACGACGACGCACTGCGCGCCCGCGCCCGGACGCTCTACCTCACAGCCTCGGAGTCGGCGACGCGTCGTTTCGCAATTGCGCAGGTCAGCCACTTCACGCAACGCGCGGTGGACCTGTCCCTTCCGGGGCCGGAGCGCGTCGAAGCGCTGGAAGCCGTGGGCGATCTCTGCGACCTCACGTTGCAGGGCGATGGCGCGTGGAAGGCCTACACCGACG
>JBKJWA010000151.1:0-6943 GCA_046716705.1 Gaiellaceae bacterium | reverse complement strand
GCCTTGCCCGGCTGGAGGTCGTGGACGACGGCGTCGGCTTCACGGCAGCCGAGCGCGAGCGCAGTCGCGCCGAAGGGCATGTCGGCCTCTCGCTGCTCGAGGAGCTGGCGGCGCGGATGGGCGGGCGCCTCGAGGTCGTATCCACCCCGGGCGACGGAACCTCGTTCGAGCTCGAGGTGCCAGCCTCGTGATTCGCGTCGCGATCGCCGACGACCATGCCGTCGTCCGCCACGGGCTTAGACAGCTGCTCGCGACCTTCGACGGCGTCGAGCTCGTCGGGGAGGCTGACGACGGCGAGGCGGCCGTCGCCCTCTGCGCCCGCGAGCAGCCGGATGTCGTGCTCATGGACATCGAGATGCCAGCGGTCGACGGCATAGAGGCCACGAGGCGGATCAAGGCCGAGCAGCCCGACATCGCCGTCGTCGTGCTCACGTCGTTCTCCGACCGCGAGCGAATTCTCCAAGCGATCGACGCGGGGGCCGCCGGCTATCTGCTGAAGGACGTCGAGCCCGCCGAGCTCTTGAAGGCGGTCGAGGCTGCGGCGCGCGGCGACGCTCCACTCGACCCACGGGCAGCGCGCACGATCCTCGGTGCGCGGCGGGCGGGGACACCTGCTGCGAACCTGTCCGACCGCGAGCGCGAGGTGCTCATCCTCGTGGCGGAAGGGCTGCCGAACAAGCTCATCGCCAGGCGGCTGGACATCAGCGAGAAGACGGTCAAGGCGCACCTGACCAGCGTCTTCAGAGAGATCGGGGTCACGGACCGCACGCAGGCAGCGCTCTGGGCCGAGCGGCACGGGTTGACGGACGGCGGGTCGTAGGACGGAAGTCCAATTGCGCGACCAACCAGCTCGCGGGCAAGCTCGGCGGACGATGAGGTTGGAACGGAACACGCTTCTGCTCGTGGCCGTGGCCTCGTGCGCGGCAATTTCGCTTCCCTCCGTCGCTACCGCGGACGACGGCGAGGTGCGGAAGACCGGCTCGTGCACGGCGTCGAGCAAGCTGAGCGTTCGGCTCCGGGCCGACGGGAAGACGATCCGTGTCGAGCTCGAGATCGAAGCGCGGCAGCGGGGCGCGGCCTGGAACGTGATCCTCCTGCGCGAGCGGAGAATCGCCTTCCGCGGCGTCATTCGAGCCCGTGAAGGCAGCCGCGAGGTGAGGCTTCGCCGCACTCTCGAGGACTGGTTCGGGCGGGACTCGATCGTCTTTCGCGCCACGGGGCCGCGGGCTGAGACCTGCCGCGTCTCCGTCGCGGTGTGAGCCCTCCGGTCGACCTCATCGCCCTCGAAACCACGCACACAGGGTTGGACATGTCACGCAAGATCGCAGCCACACTCGCCGTCGCCGCAGTCGGGGCCATCGGCCTGCTCATGAGCCTGCCCGCGACCGCCGCACCGACGACGGTCATGGGCAAGGTCGGCCCCGGCTACTCCATCAGCCTGACCATCGGCGGCAAGAAGGTCACGAAGCTCAAGGCCGGCGTGAAGTACCGCTTCGTGATCGCCGACCGCTCCGAGGACCACGACTTCCGGCTCGTCGGCCCGGGTACGAGCAAGCTGCTCTCCCGCGAGGAGTACATGGGCACGAAGACGACTGTGCTGTCGCTGAAGAAGGGGTCGTACAAGTTCTACTGCGCGCCCCACTCGGACGAGATGCGCGGAGGCTTCTCCGTCTCCTAGCCTCGAGCGATCGCGGGTGGCGCCGCCCCGGCGGCGTCACCCGGCGACTGCCGTCTCGAGCACGTACTCGCGAAGCTTGCCGCCGTCCGCCGCGTACTCCTCGATGTCGAACGAGGCTCGCGAGCTCTCGGGCTGCACGCCGTCCGTCGTCGTCACACGGACCGGCAGCGACTCGGCAACCTCGTAGACCTCGCGGCGACCGGCGTCGCTGACGACGACCCACTTCGTGTCCGCGCCCGCCTCGATCCAGGCGAAGCCGGTGAGGTCGCCGTCCTCGGCCTGGCAGAGCGTCAGGCGCGGGTCGTTGAGCTTGCCGGCGTCGAGGCGACCGGCCGCGGCGCCGCACCAGATTCCGCCACCCGGATTGTCCGGGTCATCAACGGTCACGGGATCGGGAATCGCACTGCAGCCGTACAGGGACAAGTCGGCGCCGGCGAACGTGAGGCTGGAGCCGTTGAGACCGACGCGCTCGACGACCGCGGTATCGTCGGCCTCGGGAGCAAGCCCGCACGCCTCGAGCCGAGCTTGGTCGACATTGTGTGCCGGCAGGACACTCGACCGCGTCAGCACGGCGTTGTCAAGGTCGGCGAGCTCTGCTGGAAGCGCGACAGGGGAGCTCCCGTCGACGAGCTGCGGCGGAGAGTCGCCGCCGCCGCAGCCCGCCAGCCCCCTCAGCATGACGACGCCTGTGACTCTCAATGCCCCCATGCGTGGCGGCGGACGCCGGAGTAGGCCGGATCCCCGCGGTACGTTCGGCTCCAGACTCCCGTCCCGCACGCTTCGCACTTCGCCTCCACGATCCGGTCGGTGTTGTAGGCCGTGTTCGGCTGGTAGATCATGCCGATGTGGTGCGTGGATGCAAAGGCGTCCATTTCGATCGCGGCTGATTTGGACAGCATCGAGTTCTGGATGCCGGCTCCGTTCTTGAACGCCTCGGCGGTAAAGGGCCCGTGAACGTTGCGCATGCGGTAGTGGTACGTGAATCCGGGGTCTGCGGTGTCCGCGCGTTCGAACCACGACTTGAAGGTGAAGCCTGAGCAATCTCCGCCCTCGCCACGCGTTGCCGCATTCTCCGTGGGATCGCCGGGCGCGTCGTCCCGGTTGTTGTCATTCCAGCAGCCGCCGCCCCACTGGTAGCCCTCGCTAGCGCCGATCTCGGCGTAGATCCTCGCCTGACTCCGCGTCACGCCGCTAGTCGCGAACCAGTCGTTCGTGCACGAGCCCTGGAAGTTCGTGTGGTACGCGCGGGCGCCCGGCGTGGCAACAGCCACCGCCAGCGTGAGCCCCGCGAGCACGCCCGGCAGGAACGCGAGGCTTCTCGACGCAGTCATCTTGCACCTCCCAGATCGAAGGTCACAATCTCGGCCCCGGCCGAGGTCGAGCGAAGCTGGTAGAGGGTCTTGCCCCGCAGCCGGAAGCGACCGAGGGCAGCCGATTCGGCCCACTGTGAGGCATCGATCGCAAACGAGCCGGCAAGCCCGCTCGGCGAGAGGACGAGGACGACGAACTCCGCCTTCGTCTCCGTCCAGATCCGCAACACGACGAGCATCCCGTCCCCGAACGGCTCGGCGAGCTGGATTTCGCCGAGGTTCGAGGTGCTCGACACCCGCCAGACCCGAAGGACGCTGTCTCCGCGTACGAGCGCGAACAGCGCCTCATCTTGACGACCGCGCACGACGACCTCGACGCCGCCGGCTGCCAGACGGCCCGGTCGCGCGCCGGCGGCCTGCTGTTCGGGCTTGAGGAGAGCGCCGACGCCGCCGGCTATCGGCTTCCACATGTCTCCCGGATACCCGTGGAGGAACGTGCCCGCGGTGCCGCTCCGCAGCATGTCGGCGCCCGTGCCGTGGACGGCGGTCGTCGCGCCGAGCGCTCCGGACGGCGTGTAGCTGCGCACGACCGGGTCCGCGCCCTGGTCGAGGACGAACGCGGTGCCGTCCGCACCGACTGCGAGATCTCCCTCTCCGCCGGCGAAGGCGATGGCCGTGTAGCTCGGCGCACCGGCTCCGGCCGGATAGCGCGCGAGCCTGTCGTTGACCTGGTCCAGGACGACGACGTTTCCGCCGCGATCGACGTCGAACGCCGAGGGCCCGATGCGGGCGAGCTCGCGCCCGGTGAGCAGGCCCAGAGCGCCCGCCCCGGTGCCCCAGGTCGCCATGACGGCGCGGCCGTCCGCCTTTCGCACGCGGCCGAACGTGTGTGTTCCGAGGCTGACCGGCGTAAGGGCAGGTACCGCCCACGCACGCTGAGGAGCCGCTGCGCCGGCCGCCGGCACCGTCATCGAGTTCCCGGCGCCGTCGCCGATGACCGCGTAGTAGGAGACGCCCTCCGCCGGAACGCCCACGGTCGCCGCCAGCACGGTCGCGCCCGCAGGCGCGAGAGCGATCTTCCGGTACGGGCCCCCGTTGCCCTGGCGGACGAACACGCTGCCGGCAGGCACGCACGGCTTTCCGAACGAGTCCACCTGGCAGACGACGTCGTAGCGGAGCTCCATCGGCCGCCCCTGCTCGACGAGCGACGGCGGCGTGTGCAGCACGTCGCGCAGCGCCGCTTCGGGGCTCGTCGCGTCGACGGCGGCGCCAACGGCACCGACCGCCACCGCTATCGCGCCCACGGCGACACCACACGAGAGCCCGAGGGCGGCCGTGAGCCGCCGGTTCGAGCCCAACCTCCTGAAGATCATCATCGGCCTCCTTGTCGTCTGATTTGACAACAACGGTAGCCCGGCCCGTCGCGGTGCGACAGTGCTCGTCACACAGTTGGCACGGAGTTGGCACAAGCGCGCGCGAAGGGGCCAGGCACCGTCGAAGGCATCGCCCTCGACGGAAGGAGAAGCCCCATGCACCGATTCCCGATCCGTTCCACCCGCCTCGTGGCCATCGCGGTCTGCCTCGCTGCCGCGGTCGCCGCGGGCGCGTATGCCCAGTCGAGCATCTCGCTGAACGGCGCGACGATCAACGCCTGCAAGCACCCAGGAGGCTGGCTCAGGGTCGTCGATAGTCCGACCGACTGCCACCGATTCGAGCGCGCGTTGAGCTGGAACATCACGGGGCCGTCGGGCCCACAGGGGCCTGCCGGGGCAGCTGGCCCCGCAGGTCCGGCCGGAGCTCAGGGGCCGCAGGGGCCGCCAGGCCCTGCCGGGCCCCAGGGGCCGGCAGGCCCGCCAGGAGCCGGGCTCACGTCGCTCGACGATCTCGACGGCCTGCCCTGCGACGGCGGCGCGGGGACCGTCGACCTGACGTACGGCGACGCGGACGCGGCGGTGCTCACGTGCGTGCCGTCAGGAGGAGGCGGCGGCGAGCCCGACGTGAGCGTCAACGAGCTCATGACCGGCGTCACGGGCGCGGCGTCGAACGAGTTCGTGGAGATCGCGAACACGGGCACGGCGGCGGCCGATCTCTCCGGCTGGAAGCTCGTCTACCGGTCTGCGGCCGGAACGAGTGACGTCGTGCTCGCGACCGTCGCCGACGGCACGACGCTCCCGGCAGGTGGTCACTTCCTCTTCGGTGGCGCCGGCTATGCCGGCGGGCCGGCAGCCGACCAGAGCTTCTCGGCGAGCATCGCAGCCACCGGCGGAGGCGTGGGCATCCGAGACGCTGCGGGCAATCTCGTCGACTCGGTCGGCTGGGGGACGGCGACGAACGCGTTCGTGGAAGGCACGGTGGCCGCCGCACCTCCGGCGACCGAGGCGCCGGGAACGAGCACCGGGCGAGTTCCCGACGGTGACGACACGAACGACAACGCCGCGGACTTCACGCTCGACAACTCACCGACGCCGAAGGCGGCAAACGGCTAGAGCGTCAGCTCCATCCCCTCGCGTGCGAGCTCTGGCGGCGAGCCGTCGCCTTGCCAGAGCTCGTGCGCGCGGTCGCGGTGCGCGTCGAGGTCGTCGTCCGAGTGCGACGGGTCGTGGTGGAAGAGCAGCGTCGCCTCGGCCTCGGTCTTGGCGGCGAACGTCACGGTCTGCTGGACCGAAGAGTGCCCCCAGCCGATGCGTCCGCCGTACTCCGCCTCCGTGTACTGCGCGTCGTGGAGCAAGAGCGACGCGCCTTCGGCAATCGGAAAGCCGGAGATCCAGTCGCTCGTGAGCGACTCGAGCGGCAGGCCGAGCGCGGGCTCGTGATCGGGGATGAACGCGAGCGACGCGCCGTCGGCTTCAACGCGATACCCGAGCGTCGTCCCCGGGTGCGAAACGGGATGGGCATGTATGCGCAGGCCGTCGATCTCCCAGGGCTCCTCGGGGGCGTCGAGGAACGTCACGCGGGCCGGCATGTCCGAGATCTCGATCGGGAAGAGCGGCGACGAGAGGTAGCGGCTGATGCGCTCCTTCAACGTTCGCACCGACGAGGGCGGCCCCCAGAGCACGACCTCGCACTCCGGGTCGTAGAACGGCGCGAAGAATCCGAGGCCTTCGATGTGGTCGAGGTGAAGATGGGTCAGGCAGATGTTGATCTTCTGCGGGCCGTCACCGGCGAGCTCGAGGCCGAGCGCCCGGATACCGGTGCCGGCGTCGAGGATGAGGCGCGAGCCGTTCGCCGCCACCTCGACGCACGTCGTGTTTCCGCCCGTCCGAATCGTGTCCGGCCCGGGCGTGGCCAGCGAGCCACGGCAGCCCCAGATCTTGACGCGCAACTCTCTCTATCCCTGTTCCCAGAAGATGACCATGATCCCGTGGAACTCCTCGTCCGGCCCGAAGAGCGGGAATGCCGTCGTCGCGATCTCGCGCTCGTCGCCGTCGAGCCCTGTGATGCGAAGGCACGCGTGGGCGGGCCGGCGCTCGTTGAACGCGATGCCGCCGGGCGTCTCTTCGCGCTCGAGCAGCCGGCCGTCGGACCCGCGCGGTGCAAGCAGCTCCGTCCACTCGCGCATCGGCATCTCACCCGCCTCCGCAAACGAGCGGCCCGCGATCTTCTCGGCCGGCTCGTTGAAGTACACGAGCGTCTCGTCGGCGTCGGCGATGTAGATCGGCGTCGCAAGGTTCGACGCGAACTCGCGCGCGAGGATGAGCACGAGGCTCTTCTGCCGACGTTGTTTTACAGATCGTTCCACGCGCCTCCGAGGGTAC
The DNA here is from genome assembly GCA_046716705.1 of Gaiellaceae bacterium. Taxonomy (GTDB): domain Bacteria; phylum Actinomycetota; class Thermoleophilia; order Gaiellales; family Gaiellaceae; genus PALSA-612. The sequence continues at coordinate 200 of JBKJWA010000151.1, read as the reverse complement.
TGCCCTCGCCGAGCGGAATCTACCGGCTGGGGGTCATGCGCTCCAAACCTACCGCTGCCAGAAGATCGCTATGGCTCCCTGCAGCTCTTCCTCACGGCCCATGAGGGGAAAGGCGGTGACCGAGACTTCGCGGGAAATGCCGTCGACGCCCGTGAACGGAACGGTCGTGTGCACGGGCCGCCGCTCAAACAGGGCAACGC
>JBKJWA010000150.1:0-11195 GCA_046716705.1 Gaiellaceae bacterium | reverse complement strand
CGTCGACCACGAGCTTGCCGCTCACGCCCTCGAGCGGCTCCTCGCGCGCGCGGTAGATCTCTGTGACGCACACGCCGTCGGCGGCGGAGAGCGCCGTCCCGAGCTCATGGGCGAGATGCCGGGTGCGGGAGTAGAGGTGCGGCTGGAAGAGCACGAGCACGCGGCCCCCGGCCCGCTCGCGTGCCGCAGCGAGTACCGCCTCGAGCTCGCGTGGATGATGGGCATAGTCGTCGACCACGGTCACGCCGCCGCGCTCGCCGACGAGCTCGTACCGGCGCCCCGCTCCGCGAAAGTCCGCCAGCACGGCCTCGGCGTCCGCGCGGACGACTCCCGCGAGCTCGAGCGCCGCGAGCGCCGCCGCAGCGTTCCTCCGATTGTGGTCGCCGGCGACCGCGAGGCCGAACGGAACAGGCTCGAACAGGTCTCCCCTCACAACGGAGCCGCACCCTTCGAGCCAGCGCGTGAACAGCTGCTCGACCTCGCCACGAGAGGCAAAGGTGGAGTGATGGTCGAGATCGACGTTCGTGAGGACGCCGATCTCCGGTCGCAGCAGCGCGAGCGAGCGGTCCGACTCGTCGCCCTCCGCTACGAGCCACCCGCCCCCCGCCCGCGCGTTCGTGCCGAGTTGGGGCACCTGGCCGCCGATCAGAAACGCAGGATCGAGCCCGAGCTCGTGGAGACAGAACGCGATCATCGCCGCAGTGGTCGTCTTGCCGTGCGCACCGGCGACTACGATCGACCGCCGCGACGACACGAGCTCGGCGAGCAGCTCGCCTCGCGACTGCCCGGGCACGAGGCCCGCGAACGCCGTCGAGACCACCGGCTCCCAGCCCGCCGGCGTCGGCGGCGGCGACTCCGAGATCGCGATCTCGACGTCACCGAGCTGCTCGACATACGGCGTTTCGTGCCGGTCCCACCCGGCGACCTCCGCTCCCCAAGCGCGCGTGACGACGGCCAGCGCGCTCATCCCCGCGCCGCCGATCCCGACGAACCAGAGCCTCCGGCCGTCAAACGCCTGCAAGCGCTAGCACCTCGTCGGCAATCTCCTCCGCGGCGCCCGGCCGGGCCGTACGGCTCATCGCCGCCGCCATCGCCGCGAGCCGCTCTCCATCCGCCAGCAGCGAGCCGACGAGGGCCGGCACGCCACGCACGTCTTCCTCCGGCACGAGAATCGCGGCGCCGGCGTCGGCGAAGTGACGCGCGTTCTTCGTCTGATGGTCGGCCGTGGCGTGCGGGTAGGGAACGAGCACCGCTGGCGTCCCCGCAGCGGCCAGCTCGTAGACCGATCCGCCGGCGCGCGCGACAGCGAGATCGGCCGCCGCCAAAGCAGCCCCGAAGTCGTGCGTGAACGGCAGCAGCCGGTAGTCATCCCGGCGCACGCGACCGCGGAGCGTCTCGAAGTCGCGCTCGCCGGCGAGATGAAGGACGAGCGGCCCTTCGTCGGCGAACGCCTCGACGATGACCTCGTTGAGCGTCCTGGCGCCCTGGCTCCCGCCGTAGACGACGATCAAGGGCCCTTCGAGCGGCAGCTCGAACCGGCGGCGCGCCTCGTCGCGCGGAATCGCCCGCGACCGCGCGGGCACCGGACGCCCCGTCACGCGGTACTTCGGCCCGTGCCGCCCAGGGATGGGGAAGGCGAGGAACACGCGCCGCGCGAACGGCAGGGCGAGCCGGTTGGCGAGCCCCAGGTGCGCATCGGCCTCCATGATTGCCGCGGGGATGCCGCGGGTCGCCGCCGCGAGCACCATGGGGCCGGCGACATAACCACCACCCCCGAGAACGACGGTCGGCCGGCGTCGCGCGAGGATCCTCCGGCATGCGAAGGGCGCCCTGCCCGCGAGGATGAGCGACCGTGCGAGTTCGGCGCCGAGCCGTCGCGGGAAGCCGGCGACCTCGAACGTGTCGAGCTCGTAGCCGGCCTCGGGAACGAGCTCTGCCTCAGCCCATCCCGGCGACCCGGCGAACGTCACGAGCGCGCCGCGGGCGCTCAGCGCCTCGGCCACCGCGAGCGACGGCAGCACGTGGCCGCCGGTTCCTCCGGCCGCGATCAGGCACCGTGGCGCGTCTGGCTCGGGCATCAGCACTTGCGATGTTAAGGAGGATTCCCGCTCCCGCGAGCGCGACGACGAGACTAGAGCCCCCGTACGAGACGAACGGCAGTGTGATTCCGGTCACGGGAGCGAGCCCCAGCACCGCGGCGAGGTTCGTCGCGGCCTGGGCGCCGACGAGCACCGTGATGCCCGTAGCGAGCAGCCCTCCGAATCGATCGGGACACGCGGCGGCTATCCGCAGCCCGGCCCAGCAGAACGCCGCGAAGGCCACAATCACACCTGCGGTGCCGATCAGGCCCAGCTCCTCGCCGATCACGGCGAAGATCATGTCCGTGTGCGCTTCGGGGAGATAGAAGATCTTCGTGATGCCCTCGCCGATGCCCTCGCCGAAGATGCCGCCCGAGCCGAGGCCGATCATCGCCTGCACCGACTGAAAGCCGGATCCCTGCGCATCGCTCCAGGGGTTGAAGAACGCGAGAATGCGCTCGCGCCGGTAGGGCTCGAACCAGATGGCCGCGACGCCGAGCCCCGCCACGATGAGCCCTGCGCGGGCGAGCAGACCGAACGGCGTGCCCGCGGCGACGAGCATGCCGCTCAGCATGAGCACGATCGCGATCGCCGTGCCGAGGTCCGGTTCGACGAGGATGAGCGCGCACGAGATCCCGGCCACGAGCCCGAGCGGCTTCGCGAGCTCGCCGAGCGTACGTGGCGGTCGCATGCGTGACCGGGAGAGGTAGGCGGCGACCCACACGGCAAGCGCGAGCTTCGTCGGCTCCGACGGCTGGAACGTCAGCGGGCCGATCGTCACCCACCGCTTGGCGCCGTTCACCGGATCCGAGACGACGAGCACGGCCGCCAACAGCAGCATGCTGACGACGAGGAACGTCGGTGCGACGTGCCGCCACCACGAGTACGGCGTGCGCGCGCAGACGACGAGCGCGATCAGGCCCGCCAGCGCGTACAGCGACTGGCGCATGAGGTAGTGCATCGGCTCCCCGTCTCCGACAGCGGCTCTCGCGGACGTCGCGCTGTAGACCATGACGAGGCCGAATGCGCAAAGGCCGAGCGTGACGAGAACGAGGACGTTCGCCTCGAGTTGGGACCGCTTCACCCCCTCAATTTCTGCACGAGACGGCGGAATCCCTCGCCCCGCTCTTCGAAATCGCGGAACTGGTCGAAGCTCGCACAGGCCGGCGAGAGCAGCACGATCTCCCCGGGCTGCGCGTCGGCCGCCGCCCGCTCCACCGCCGTCGCAAGATCGCCGCACCGGACGAGCGCCACGCCGGTCGGTCGCAGCGCCGCGTCGAGCTCGCCCGCCGCCTCCCCTATCAAGTACGCCGCGCGGACTGACCGCATCGCCGCGGCGAGCGGTGCGAAGTCCTCGCCTTTCAACGAGCCGCCGAGGATTACGCGGAGAGGCGCGTCGTACGCGGCGAGCGCGCGCCGCGCGGCGGCGGTGTTCGTCGCCTTCGAGTCGTTGACGTAGCGAACCTCCTCGATCTCGGCCACGAGCTCGAGGCGGTGCTCGACGCCGGGGAACTCCTCGAGCGCCTGGGCGATGGCGTGGTCATCGATGCCCGCCGCCCGCGCGACAGCCGTCGCCGCCGCGGCGTTCTCGCGGTTGTGGGGGCCGGGAATGCGAGGCTCCGCCGGCAGGTCGTCGTCGTGCGAGAACTCGATCCCCGGCAAGTCGAGGCCGCGGGGCACGATCGCAACCTGCGCCCGCTCGAAGATGCGGAGCTTCGCGTCGCGGTACGCCTCGAACGTGCCGTGTCGGTCGAGGTGGTCCGGCTCGAGGTTCAGCAGCACCGCGATCTCGCACGCGAGCTCATGCACGTCCTCCAGCTGGAAGGACGACAGCTCGCACACGACCCACTCCGCCGGCTCCACCGACGTCAGCGGACGCCCGACGTTGCCCGCGACGACGACCGACCTCCCCGCCGCGCGGAAGATCGCACCCACCAGCTCAACGGTCGTCGTCTTGCCGTTCGTTCCCGTGACGCCGACGAGCCGGCTGTCGGGCAAGAGCCGGTAGCCGAGCTCGACCTCGCTCCACACCTGGATCCCCCGCGCCCGCGCCTCCGCCACGAGCGGGAGCTGTCCGGGGACGCCGGGGCTCTTCACCAAAAGACCGACGCCTTCGAGCAGCACCGGGTCGTCGTCGTTTCCGAGCTTCGCGTCGGCGACGACGACGTCGACGCCACGCCGCGCGAGCGCGGCCGCAGCGGAGCGCCCCGACCTCGCCAGGCCGAGGACGAGCGCACGCGACGGCAAGGTCACGGCTTCTGTGCGGCGAGATAGAGGGCCGGACACTGCGGATCGGTCGGGCCGGCAGCACGGACAGCCGCCTCGAGCTGCGCGACCTCCTCGGGCGAGAACTCGTACTGCCACGCGTCGACCAGAGACGGAGTTCCCGGAGCGCCGATCCCGTGCAACACCGCGTCGGGCGTGACGGTCACCGACGACACGACGACGTCGGCGTCGACGTCGGCGAACCCCGCCTCGCCGAACCAGCCGGCCATCGCCTGGGCGTCGAAGTCCTGCATCGGGTGATCGGGCGGCCAGCGGCGGTAGAAGTCCGCGGTCACGCGCTCGGCGAGGTCGCCGAAGTCGACGAGCTCCCAGAGTTGCGTGTTGTCGCGGTTGACCGGCTCGAAGATCGACACACGCCCGCCTGGTCTCAATACGCGAAAGAACTCCCGCGCGGCCTCCGCCTTCTCACGAACGTAGATGAGCACCGATCGGGTCGTCACGACGTCCACAGAGTCGTTCGGAAGCGGCAGCACCTCCGCGTCGCCGACGAGATACGCGACGCGCGGATCCTCACATGCCGCACGGAGCTCTTCCAGGCAGTCGACCGAGACGTCGAGCGCGATCACGCCGCCGTCTGCGCCGATACGGTCGAGCGCTCCGAACACGAGCAGTCCTGTGCCCGTCCCCACGTCGAGCACGGTGTCGCCCTCCCGGAGTTGCGCTCGGTCGAGCACCCGCTCGCGCACGGCCTCCAGCGCGGCGAGCGCCTCGTCTCTCTCCTCGGGCGACAGCGCCTCGAAGCGCGTCTTCACGAGCCACTCGGCCCAGATGTCCCGTTGCCCCGTCAGTTTCGGAAGAACTGGAAGTAGTAGCGGTAGTAGAGCGCGAAGGCGAGCGCGCAGAGGATCGCGCAGAGGATCCAGAAGCGTACGACGATCTTCGTCTCCGACCACGCCTTCATCTCGAAGTGATGGTGGATCGGCGCGATGAGGAACACGCGTCGACCCATGTACTTGAACGAGAGCACCTGGATGATCACCGACAGCGTCTCGATCACGAAGATGCCGCCGATGAGAACCAGCAGGATCTCCGTCTTCATAACGATCGCAAATGCAGCGAGCGCGCCGCCGATCGCCATCGAGCCCGTGTCCCCCATGGCGATCTCGGCGGGCCAGGCGTTGTACCAGAGGAAACCCACCATCGCCCCGATCAGCGCCGCACCGAAGATCGAGAGGTCGATGTAGAGGTCGTTGCGCTCGCCGGGCGGGCCCGACCGAATCCACGCGATCACCGCCATCGCCGTGAACGTGACGACGGCGATGATGCCGGTGCCGGCGGCGAGGCCGTCCAGCCCGTCCGTGAAGTTCACGGCACTCGCCGTCCCGGCAATCATCAGGAACAGCAGTACGTACCAGGCCCACGACAGCGGCAGCTCACGGTTCACGACCGGGAGGTAGACGTCGGTCGCGAACTCGCGCCGCTCGGTGACGAAGCCCACGACGACTGCGATGACCGCGAGCAGCAGAAGCTTCCAACGGCCGTTGAGGCCGAGCGAGCGCTTGTGCGTGAGCTTGATGCCGTCGTCGATGAAGCCGATCGCCGCGCAGCCGAGCGTGACGAAGAACACGAGCAGCGCGTTCGTCGTGTAGTGCGAGAGCGAGAGGAAGGCGACGGAGAGCGCGGCAAGGATGGCAAGCCCGCCGAGCGTCGGCGTGCCCGCCTTGACGATGTGGTGATCGAGTCCCTCCTCCCGGATGTGCAGGCCGTAGGCTCGCTTCCGTAGGTAGGCGATGAGCCTCGGGGCGATGAGGATCGAGATCAGGAGGGCCAGCACGCCCGCGATGAGAACCCGTACCAACGCCGGAAGAGCCTAGTTGCAGACCCCGGCCAGCGCGTCGGCGACGACCTCGAGCCCGACGACCCGCGACCCCTTGACGAGCACGCAGTCGCCGGGTCGGACGACGTCCGGGACGATCCGGGCGGCCTCCTTCGCGTCGGCCGCGATCACGACCTCGAGCACGCCCTCGGCGCCCTCGACGTAGAGGCGCCCGCGGTCGCCGACCGCGGCCAGCACGCCGATACCGAGCGCGCTCACCAGCTCTCCGATCTCGCGGTGATAGGCATCCGATTCGGCTCCGAGCTCGGCCATCTCCCCGAGCACGGCGACGGTCCGACGGCCGTCCGACCGCTCGACGAGATCCTCGAGCGCGGCGCGCATCGAGACGGGGTTCGCGTTCCAGCAGTCGTTCACGAGCACGCCTCCACCGGGGAGCGGCAGCTCTTCGCCCCGCCAGCGCGAGAACGCGACGTCCACCCGGCCCGTCACGTCGAGACCGATTGCCCGCGCCGCCAGCAGTGCGCTCAGGGCGTTCTCCGCGTGATGTCGCCCGCGAAAGCCGAACAGGATCTCCCTGCCATCGAAGCGCATTCGTGTCGTGCCGTTCTCGGTCGTCGCATCAGGCTGTCCCCGGCGAACGACCTCGACGTCTCCGCGTGCCACTCGGAAGTCCTCCGGCACGATGGCCACGCCTCCCGGCGGTAGCGCAGTCACGAGCTCTCCTTTCGCCTCGGCCACGGCCTCGAGCGAGCCGACGCGCTCGAGGTGGGCGGGGCCGACGTTCGTGATCACGGCCACCGACGGGCGGGCCAGCTCGGCGAGAGCGGCGATCTCGCCCCTGCCTCTCATGGCGAGCTCGACGATGCACACCTCGGTATCGGGCTCGAGACGGCACAGCGTCAATGGGACCCCGAGCTCGTTGTTGTAGCTCGCCTCCGCGGCGACGGTCCTGCGATGCGGACTGCAGATCGCCGCGAGAATGTCCTTCGTCGACGTCTTCCCGGTCGAGCCCGTGATGGCGACGACGGTCGCGCCGGCCCTGTCTCGCACCGCACGGCCGAGCGCAGCCAGGGCGGCGAAGAGGTCGTCAGGAACGAGCGCGGCCGCCGCTCCTCGGCCGAGCGCGTCGTCGACGTACGAATCGCTCCCGCCGGCAGCGACGAAGAGATCGCCTGCGCCGACGCGGCGCGAGTCGATGACGACTCCCGTCGCGGCTGGCGCGCCCGCGACGCGCTCGAGCCGCCCCGGGCAGAGGGCTTGGACCTCGTCGAGGTCGAGCGGGATCATCGCCGTGCCGCCAGCCGCCGCAGGGCCTCGCGGGCGACGTCGCGGTCGTCGAACGGCGTCGTCTCGCCGTCGACCTCCTGACCCTGCTCGTGCCCTTTGCCCGCGATAAGGACGACGTCCCCGGGCTGCGCCTGCTCGACCGCCAGCTCGATCGCCTTCGCTCGGTCGAGCTCGACGACGACGTCGGTGGACAGACCGGCTGTGACGGCGGCAGCAATCGCAGCAGGTGCCTCGCTGCGTGGGTTGTCCGATGTGACGATGACAACGTCGGCGCCACGCTCGGCAACCTCGCCCATGAAGGCCCGCTTCCCGTGGTCGCGATCGCCGCCGCAGCCGAAGACGCAGATGACGTTGCCGGCCGTGAGCTCTCGCGCAGTGCGCAGCGCGTTCTCGAGCGAGTCCGGCGTGTGCGCGTAGTCGACGACGACGGAGAACGCCTGCCCCTCGTCGACCGCCTCGAAGCGTCCGGGCACTCCTCGCATGGCCTCGACTCCCTTGACGATCGCATCGTCGGGCAGCTCGAGCAGACGAGCCACCGCGACCGCCGCCAGGGCGTTCTCGACGTTGAAGCGCCCGAGCAGGCTGCTCCTGAGCGGCATGCCGGCTGCCGTGAAGGTCGCTCCGTCGGCGCGGAGGTCGAGCCCGTCGGCGCGAATGTCCGCTTCGGGTCCGAATCCGAATGTAACCACGCGCTCGTGGCCGAGCGCGCGCAGCTCAGCGGCCAGGCGACGGCCGTGCTCGTCGTCGGCGTTCAGCGCCGCCGGAGGCGGGTCATCGGTGACGAACAGGCTGCGCTTCGCCGCGAAGTACGCCTCGAGCGTCCCGTGGAAGTCGAGATGGTCGCGGCTGAGATTCGTGAAGGCGAGGGCGGAGAACCGAACCCCGTCGAGCCGCCCGAGACGCGCCCCGTGCGACGTCGCCTCCATCGCGCAGCTTCGGTCACCCACATCGAGCATCTCCCGCAGCGCGCGCTGGACGTCGATCGCTTCCGGCGTCGTGCGCAGGGCAGGCCGACGCTCTCCCCCGATCCGGCTCTCGATCGTCCCCAGCAGTCCCGGCCTGCGACCGGCAGCGGCGAGGATCGCGAAAAGCAGGAAGCACGTCGTCGTCTTGCCGTTCGTTCCCGTGACGCCGGCGACCACCAGCTGTCGCGATGGGTGGCCGTAGAATTCGACGGCCGCGGCCGCCATGGCGACCCGCGTGTCGCTGACGACGACCTGCGGGACGGTGACGTCGAGCGGCCGCTCCACGATGAGCGCCACGGCGCCGCGCTCGATCGCCTCGGCCGCGAACGCATGGCCGTCGTCGCGATCCCCCGGGACGCAGAAGAAAAGCGTGCCGGGGACGGCGGCGCGCGAGTCGTACGCGAGGTCGCGAATGTCGACCGGTGTGGGACTCGGGCCGACAATCCGTGCCGGAGCGAGTGCCGCCGTGACTCGCTCCAGCTCCACGCCGGGCGAGTCTACCAGGGGCATGCCGTGTTCCCGAAGACGCTGATCCGCCACAGAACCGTGCCATTTGCTGGTCTTTTTGCACACATGCCCTGGCGAACCACCCGCCACCCGGTTACGCTCGCAGCGGAAAGGAGGCTGGCGGCCCCGCGCATGTTCGAATCGGACGTGGCCTAGCCGGACGCCGAGAGCGAGGCCGGGTCGTCAGGCGGTACCTCGAGGTACTGGAGGACGAAGTCCGCGATGCGCTTGAAGGCAGGCGCGGCGACGACGCCGCCCCAGATCGCGCCCCGCGGCTCGTCGACGGACACGTGAATGACTAAGCGCGGCCTGCTGGCCGGGATGACGCCGATGAACGAGGCGACGTAGTTCGACGTCGAGTAACCGCCGTTCTCGTCGGGTTTCGCAGCCGTGCCCGTCTTGCCGGCGATCGTGTAACCGGGAACGGCCGCGAGCGTGCCGGTTCCTTCCGAAACGACGTCCTCGAGCATGTCCATCACCTGCGCCGCGGCCGACGCCGGGAGGATGCGCCGGCGTTCGGGCCGCACGGGCCTGCCGCCGCTTACGTGGTCGACGAGATGCGGCGCGGTCCAGATGCCGCCGTTCGCGACCGCTGCGTAGGCCGCGGCCATCTGCACGGGCGTCACCGCGATGCCCTGACCGATGGGGACGTTGCCGATCGTGGAGCCGGACCAGCGCTCGACGGGCAAGACGATGCCCGGCGACTCGCCGGGATAGTCGACCCCCGTCGGCTCGCCGAACCCGAAGCGGTCGATCCAGGTTCCCAGCCGGTCGGCCCCGAGGAGTTGTGCGAGCGTGATCGCACCGACGTTCGACGAGCGAGACAGAATCTGGGAGACGGTCATCGTCTCGGTTCCGCGCGGCTCGGCATCGTGAACGACCCGGTCGGCGACCTGGATGCCGTAGGGAAGCGTGAACGCCGTGTTCGGGTTGACGAGCCCCTCGGAAAGCGCCGCGGCGACGGTGACGAGCTTGAAGGTCGATCCCGGCTCGTACGTGTCCGTCACGGCAACGTTCCGATGCGTATCGGCAGGCGTCCGCGAGTAGAGGTTCGCGTCGAAGCCGGGTGCGACGGCCATCGCCAACACGCCGCCGCTCTGTGCGTCGAGCACGACGGCGGTCGCTCGAACGGCGCCCCACTGAGAGACGGTCGACCGCAGCACCGATTCGGCGTTCGCCTGAATCGCATGGTCGACGGTCAGGAACACGTCTCGTCCGGGACGCTCCGGGACCGACTCGACGACGTTCAGGACACGGCCGAAGGGATCCTTGACGAACGTCGCGCTGCCCTCCCGGCCGCCGAGCACCCGGTCGAGGCCAAGCTCGAGACCCGCAAGGCCGCGGTTGTCGGTCCCCGCGTACCCGAGCACGTGCGCGGCGACGCCGCCCTGCGGGTAGACCCGCCGCTCTTCCTTCAGGAAGCCGACGCCGGCCAGCCGCCTCTGCTCGAGCGCCTTTGCCTGCTCCGGATCCGCTTTCCGCACGATGTAGATGAAGCCCTTGGACTTGTCGAGCAACTGCGGGTAGAGCACGTCGGCGTCGACCCCCAGCGTCTTTGCCGCCGCGAGCGCGACCGCGCGCGGGCTCGTGACGTGGCGCGGGTTCGCGTAGACCGTGACCGCTTCCTGCCCGATCGCGAGCTTGACGCCCATGCGGTCGACGATTGCTCCCCTCCCGGCGGGGATCGCCACGGTTTCGTGTTGCTGGCTGGACGCGAGCTGGCTGAGATCGGCTGCACGGACGGTCTGCAGCCATGTCGCGCGAGCGAGCGAGAGCCCGAAGACGAGCAGCAGCAGCACGAGCAGCAGGCGCAGGCGACGGTCGGACTGCCTGCGGCGAGCCATTACGGTCGCAGCGGGATGTACGTCGTCTGCGCGGGCGATGCGGGTGCCGCCCCCAGCTCCGCAGCTGCGCGCTGCTGAATTCGCGCCGTCGTCCCGGAGCTCGCGAGCTGCGATGCCAGCGCCGCGTTCTCGGCCCGCAGCTTCGCGCGCTTTTGACCGAGCTCGTCGTACTGGAGGTTCACGCGCAGCACGGCGACATTGAGGGCCACGACGCCGGCGAGCAGAGCCGCCACGACGACGATCCAGACGATGCCGCCGGCAAGCTTGCGCTGCGCGGTCCGTGCGTGCGCCGGGCGCGGCCGCCGTGTTTCGGTGGCGACGGCGGCCATCAGACCTTCTCCGCGACGCGGAGCCGCGCCGATGCCGACCGCGGGTTGAGAGCCACCTCCTGCGCGCTCGGCCGAACGGCGCGCGACGTCAGCACGCGCAGCACCGGATCGCGCCCGCACGC
>JBKJWA010000149.1:0-6154 GCA_046716705.1 Gaiellaceae bacterium | reverse complement strand
AGACGAGCTCCACCGACGACTCGATGAGCTTCTTGCCGGTGAACGGATCGCCGATCTGCACCGACGGACGCTTGTCGGCCGCCGCGTCGTCGAGCTCCTGGCTGGCGAGCACGGAGGCGCCGCCGATCCCGTCGCGGCCGGTCGTCGCGCCGTAGAGGACGACGTGGTGGCCGGCGGCTGTGGCCTTCGCCCGCATGAGCCGCTCGACGGGGAGCAGCCCGACGCACATCGCGTTGACGAGGCAGTTGTCGCGGTAGGCCTCGTCGAACACCACCTCGCCGCCGACGGTCGGCACGCCGACGCAGTTCCCGTAATGGCCGATCCCCGCCACGGCCCTCCAGAAATGGCCGTCCGGGGCGCCGAAGCGCAGGCCGTCGAGCAGCGCGATCGGCCGCGCGCCCATCGCGACGACGTCTCGGAGGATGCCGCCCACGCCCGTGGCCGCACCCTGGAACGGCTCGACGGCGGACGGGTGGTTGTGGCTCTCGACCTTGAACGCGACCGCCTCGCCCTCGCCGAGGTCGATCACCCCGGCGTTCTCGCCTGGCCCCTGCAGCACGCGGTCGCCGGCCGAGGGCAGCCGCCCCAGCAGCGGCGCCGAGTGCTTGTAGCCGCAGTGCTCCGACCACAGCAGCGAGAAGACGGCGAGCTCGAAGCGGTTCGGGTCGCGCTCGAGCAGGCCGCGGATACGTTTCAGCTCCCCGTCGGTGAGGCCGAGGGCACGGTGCAGCGGCTGTTCCGCGACTGCCGTCAGAGCTGGTTCAGTTTAGAGGCGGATGCGGATTGGCCAGGGCGTCGTTCTCACAGATCGTGCGTCCCGTACGTTTCTCTCCGTGGTGACTCGCGGCTACCTCCCGCTCCTGCTTCTCCTCTCGGGGCTTTGGGGCAGCTCGTACTTCTTCATCAAGGTGGCGGTCGACGACCTCGAGCCTTCGGTGATGATGTGCGTGCGGGCGCTCGCCGCGGGGCTGATGCTGCTCGTGTTCCTCTTCGTTACGAAGGGCGTTGCCTGGTCGACGTCCCAGCTCCGTACGGCCGGGCCCGCGACGCTCGTCTTCGGCTGCTTCAACGCGGCACTGCCCTTCTGGCTCATCGCGTGGGGCGAGAAGCACATCGACTCGACCGTGGCTGGGATCGCGCAGGCGACGGTGCCGATCTTCGCGTTCGTCATCGGGCTGCGCTATCTCCCGCACGAGCACGTTCCGCCGATCCGGTGGGCGGGTGTTGCCCTCGGCCTCGCCGGCGTGGGCGTACTGACGGGGATCGATCTTCCGGGCGGCTGGTGGGCGGTGGCGGGAACACTCGCGGTCGTGCTCTCGTCCGTCTCGTACGCATCGTCGGGGACGTATGCGCAGCTCCGCGTGCGGGAGACGCCCGGGCCGGTGCTCGCGACGGGCGGGATGCTCATCGGCGGCCTGCTGCTCCTGCCGTTCGCGCTCGTGCAGTTGCCAGAGCAGCTGCCCGGATGGGAAACGGTCGCCTCGGTCGCGGCGCTGACGATCCTCGGAACGGCGATCGCCCAGCTCGTGTTCTTCCACATGCTGCCGTTCCATGGGAATCGGAGGATCTCGTTCGTCGCGTATGTCATGCCGGTCTTCGCGATCGCCTACGGCGCGCTCTTCCTGTCCGAGCCCGTGACTCCCGCCATGCTCGCCGGCCTCGGGCTCATCCTCTTCGGTGTGGCGCTCGGCTCTGGCCTGCTGCTGGCCTCCCGCCGACCGAAGACGGCGGAGGAGTTGTTGTGAGCGTCGTCGTCCGCCGGGCGCGGCCGGACGATCTGGACTTCCTCGTCACCCTGGCCCAGCACGAGGACGTGCAGCCGTTCCTCGCCGCGTCGAGGCCCACGGACCGCGAGAGCATCCTCGGCGACATCGAACGCTCCGAAGTGGAGCCGGAGGTCTTCGGAGTGTTCGTCATCGAGGCCGCCGGCGAGCGGGCTGGCGTCATGCGCTTCTCGAGCCGTGGCGGCCCGAACCGCATCGCCGAGCTCGGCGGGCTCGCCGTCCATCCGGACTTCCGTGGCCAGAAGCTGGCAGACGACGCGGCGCGGCTGTTCCAGCGCCACCTCTTCGAAGAGCTCGGCTTCCACCGGCTGCAGCTCGAGGTCTACGGCTTCAACGAGCGGGCGATGCGGCACGCGGAGCGGTCCGGCTTCGTGCTCGAGGGCCGCAAGCGCCGCGCGTATCTCCGCGACGGAGAGTGGGTGGACGGCGTCATCTACGGGCTCACGGTCGAAGATCTCGGACCGAGCTCGGAGGATCGCTGAGCAGCGCGATGCCCTGCGAGCGAGCGCGGTCGCGCTCCGGCTCGGTGAGATATTCGGCGGGCGACTTGCCGTCCACGCGTGCGAGCATCAGACACCCGACGAGACCGAGCACGTACTCGATGTCCACGTCGCGGCCGTAGGCCTCGAGGAAGGCCTCCTCGCACGCGCCGTATCTCTCACGCGCGTCCGGCCGGTGGATCGTCTTCAGCGCCAGGTGGTTGAGGAGGAAGGCGAGGTCGAAGGCCGGATCGCCGCGGTGCACGACCTCCCAGTCGATCACCCAGAGCCCGTCCGCGCCGACGAGGACGTTCTTCGGCGAGTAGTCGCCGTGGACGAGGCACTCTGTCGTGCCGAGGAGCCGGTCGATGTACGCCCCGATGCGCTCGGCGAGCGCCGGGTGCCGCCGCTGGATCGTGCGCAGGTACGGATCGACGCGCTGGGCCTCGAAGGACTCGGCGCTGCCGATGGCGGCGTCGGCGGAGTGCACAACGGCAAGGAGCTCGCCGAGGCGAGTTGCGACCGCAGGATCGGCTTCGCCGTCCAGCAGTTGAGCCTTCCACGGCCGCCACAACTCGGGCGCGGCTCCCATGACGAGCGTGAACGACTGCGGGTCGAGATCGAGGACGCGCGGCACGGACCCAGGCGCGAGCCTCGCCATCAGCTCGAGCGCCTGCGCCTCGGCCAGCACGCGCTCCCGGGGGACGATCCATTCGTGCGCCACCTTGAAGCGCTCGAGTGCCTGCTTCACGACGACGCACGTGCCCTCTCCCCGCACGGCGAACACAGCACACGCGACTCCCCCAGTCAGCTCTTCGACGCCGACTTCGCCAGCCGAGGCGAAGACGCCGCGCCGCACGAGGTGCTCCCCGACCGTCTCCCTCGAGATCTGCTGTCGCACCCGCGCATCGTCGCCGAGTGACGCCCCGGAATCTAGAGCGACTTCGGATCGACGAACGTGTAGCCGAGCGCCTTGATTCCCGCGACCGTCTCCTTCAGAAGGTCGAGATCGAGGAATGTATGGAAATAGAACGCGGCAAAACCGTCGCGCACGACGAGATTCGCCCGCGCCGCCCGGATGAGGCTTGCCGGAGTTCGCGCCTTGTACGAGTGCCACGGGTTGGGAGCGATCGACCCGAGGTTCTCGGGCAACACCTTCGTCCCGTACACGTCGCGCACGACATATGGGAAGAACTGGCCTGCCGAGCGGTCGTGGCGGACGGGGGCGCCGCTCAGCACACCCGCGAAGTACGTCGCCCGCTCCCAGCGAGCGGGGAAGCGCCGAGCTGCAGCGCGGTAGGCACGCGGCGAGGCGTAGTAGTGGGGAAACTCGAAGATTCGAGGCTTGGGGAGACCGGCGGCTCGGAACTCGTCGTTCGCGGCGACCATCCGTCGCTCCGACCAGGTCAGGCTGCGGTCGCCCGGCAGCGGGCCGTGCAGCGTCACATCACCATCCGCCGCCTCGGTCACGCGGTAGAACTCGACGTCGTCGCCGGTCACACCGTTGTAGGGGTTGCTCGCCCCGTCCCACTGGTGCGTGTAGCCGTGACCGACGAGGACTCCCCCGCGCGCAATCAGGTAGCGGAGGGCGGCTGCGACCTCGGGCGCGTCGCTCAGCAGGAGCTCATATGGCTCGTCCTCGCGCCCCTGCGGATCGCGGTAGTAGGGGCTCACGCCGAAGCCGAATGGGATGCCCTGCGAATGGAGGAAGTCCGCAACCCTCCGGAGCTCGACAGGGTCGGTGCGCGGATGGATGTCCTCCAAGCGGACGAGTGCACGGTGGCGCTCGGGCGTCCCCGGCGCGAGCAGGTCGAAAAGGAGATCGGTGAAGACGAGCACGCGATCCGTCTCGCTCGTGTACGTGAACGGCAGCTCGCCGACGTAGGTCAGGTTCCTCGAGCGGATGGCCCAGGGCAGGGTCGAGCCGTCTGCTCGGATTGCACGCGCGAGGACGCTGGCGCGCCTCCCGTCGGCGATGCGGCTGAGCATGATCCCCGCCTGCTGACGCCGCGACCAGCGGGTCAGCGACGTGTTCTTGTAACGCACCTCGGCTACACGTGAGCGATCGAAGCGGACCGGCTCCCAGCCATACCTGGTGGCGAAGTCGCCCGCGCGCCGTGCGAGCTGGAGGACGTTGTCGTTCACCCAGAGAACCGGGATGCGCGTCCGTAGGACGTCATCGAGCAGGGCGGACGGCAACCGTTCGCCATACGTCGATCCCACGTACACAAGCGCGCTGAACCGCTCGACGTCACCGCGGCGGTATTGCCGTGCCGGCCGAGCCTCCCAGCGTCCGAAGTGGCTCGCGAGATTCGCGGTCTGCATCGCGTACACCTCGCCCAACCAGCCCCAAGGGCCCCCGGTGTCGTAGAGGACCAGCGTCCGAGTGCGCGGCGACGACTCGGCCGGCCACGTGGCCGCGGCGGGAATCCGAGGAGCCGCCGGCAGCGTTGCGAGCTCGAGCGGCTGTAGCTCGGGCTCCGGATCCGCGAAGAGCTGTCCGCGAACGGGAAGCAGGACGAACGCGGCGAGCGCGGTCACGACGGCTACCGGGACGATCCAGCCGTGCCCGATCCGCCGTTTTCTCCTCTGCGCGGTCGGGGCGGAGCTCATGCCGCCCGCAGGGCCGACGTGTGCTGCGCGAGGGCTTCGACGACGCGCGCGCTGGCGTGTCCGTCACCGAACGGGCTCTCGGCATGCGCCATGGCGGCATACGCATCGGCGTCATCCAGAAGGTCGGTGGCTGCGTCCACGATGACGTCCTCGTCGGTGCCCACGAGGCGCGACGTTCCCGCCTCGACCGCCTCGGGGCGCTCCGTGGTGTGCCGCAGGACGAGGACGGGCTTCCCCAAGGCGGGGGCCTCCTCCTGGAGCCCACCCGAGTCGCTGAGGACGAGCTGCGAGGAGTCGAGCACGTGCACGGTCGAGAGGTAGTCGAGCGGGTCGGTGAGGTGCACCCCTTCGACTCCGGCGAGCTCGGGGAGGACGACGCGCCGCACGGCAGGGCTCCGGTGCACGGGAAACACGAGCTCGACGTCACCTCGACCGGCGAGTCGGCGCACCGCGTTGCAGACGCCGCGCATGGCCTCGCCGTGGCTCTCTCTTCGGTGCAGGGTGAGCAGGATCCGCCGCGGTCGAGTGGATGGCACCGGGCCACGGAGGACGCGTGCGCGCTCTACCGCCCAGAGCAGGGCGTCGATCACTGTGTTCCCGGTCACGCGCACGCGGTTCTCCGGTACCCCTTCTGCGCGCAGGTTGTCCGCGTTACGGCTCGTCGGGCAGAAATGGAGCGTGGCGAGCCTCGCGACGAGCCTGCGGTGCGCCTCTTCAGGGAACGGCGTCCGCACGTCGCTGGTCCGGAGCCCGGCCTCGACGTGTGCCACGGGGACGCCCTCGTAGAACGCGGCCAGCGCTCCGCAGAATGCCGTCGACGTGTCGCCCTGGACGAGGATCCAATCCGGACGCAGGGAGGCGAGCGTCTCCCCGATGCCACGCACGAGCTCAGCTGTCAGGTCGGTGAGGCGCTGCTCCGGGGACATCGCGTCGAGGTCGATGTCCGCCTCGAGCTCGAACTGCTCGAGCATCTGGTCGAGCATCTCCCGGTGCTGACCCGTCGAGACGACCACGGTCTCCGTCGCCGGGGTGCGGCGAAGCTCGGCGATGACCGGCGCGAGCTTGATCACCTCCGGACGCGTGCCGAGGATGGTCACGACCCTCATCGCGCCGCCTCACGGGCGACTCGTCCGGTCTTGGCCCAGCCCACACGACCGATGACGAGCCGCAGCCAGGCCAGGATCGACGCGATCGTCCACAGGTAGACGTACAGGGCGAACGCCCCGCCGTACGCGGGGAGCTCCCACCACCGCAGCGGATGCGGGCTGTGCTGCTGGT
>JBKJWA010000148.1:0-18210 GCA_046716705.1 Gaiellaceae bacterium | reverse complement strand
GTGAAGACCGCCGGGGCGAACCAGTACCCGCGCTCGGGCAGGCGGCACGGCGGCTGGTAGATCTCCGCGCCCTCCTCCTCGCCCGATCGCACGAGCTCCTCGATCTTCTCGAGCTGCTGCCGCGAGTTGATGGCGCCGACGTCGGTGTTCTTGTCCAGCGGATCGCCGACGCGCAACGTTCCCATGCGCCGCTTGAGCTTCCGGATGACGTCCTCGTAGACGGACTCCTGCACGAGCAGCCGCGAGCCTGCGCAGCAGACATGGCCCTGGTTGAAGTAGATGCCGTTGACGATGCCCTCCACCGCCTGGTCGAGCGGCGCGTCGTCGAAGATGACGTTCGCCGCCTTGCCTCCCAGCTCGAGCGTGAGCTTCTTCTCCGTGCCGGCGACCTCGCGGCGGATCGCCTTGCCGACGTCGGTCGAGCCCGTGAACGCGATCTTGTCGACGTCGGCGGTGACAAGCCCGGCCCCCGTCCTGCCGTCGCCGGTGACGATGTTTACGACGCCCGGCGGCAGCTCGGCCTGGCGCAGCACATCGCAGAAGAGAAGCGCCGTGAGCGGCGTCGTCTCGGCCGGCTTCAGCACGACGGTGTTGCCCGTGGCAAGCGCCGGGGCGATCTTCCAGGCGAGCATGAGCAGCGGGAAGTTCCACGGGATGATCTGGCCGGCGACGCCGATCGGCTTCGGTCTCCTGTTCGGGAAGGCGTACTCGAGCTTGTCGGCCCAGCCCGCGTAGTAGAAGAAGTGCGCCGCGGCGAGCGGCAGGTCGACGTCGCGCGACTCGCGGATCGGCTTCCCCCCGTTCAACGACTCGAGCACCGCGAACTCTCTGGCGCGCTCCTGGAGCACGCGCGCGATGCGGAACAGGTACTTCGCACGCTCGGCCCCCGGCAGTGCAGACCACCCGTCGTCGAGCGCACCGCGTGCGGCGGCGACGGCGAGGCCAACGTCCTCGGGCCCGGCCTGGGCGACCTCGGCAAGCGGCTCCTCCGTGGCGGGGCTGATCGTGGTGTACCACTCACCCGATTGCGGCTCGAGCCACTCGCCGCCGACGTAGAGCCCATACCGCTCGGCGATCGAGACGATGTCGCGCGCCTCCGGCGCCGCCGCGTAGTCCCACCCCGCTGGGACCGGAAGGGTGCTCTGCTTCTTCTCGAGCTCAGTCAACGGTGAAGTAGTCGGGACTTTGGTACCTGCCCGTCTTCTCCTTCCGGATCTGCATGAGCATGTCGTTGAGCAACGTGGACGCGCCGAGCCGGTAGAGGTCCGGCGTGAGCCAGTCCGGCCCCAGCGTCTCGTGGAGTTGGACTAGGTACTGAACCGCCTGCTTCGCCTGGCGGATGCCGCCCGCGGGCTTCATACCGATCCTCCGGCCGGTCTCGTCGTACACGTCGCGAATCGCCTCGAGCATCACGAGCGTCACGGGCAGCGTCGCTGCCTGCGGCAGCTTCCCGGTCGACGTCTTGATGAAGTCGGCGCCGGCGGCGATGGCGAGGATCGAGGCGCGCCGGACGTTGTCGTACGTGCCCAGCTCGCCTACCTCGAGGATCACCTTGAGATGGGCCTCTCCGCAGGCCTCCTTGACACGGACGACCTCGTCGTAGACCTTCGCGTACCGGCCTGACAGAAATGCCCCGCGGTCGATGACCATGTCCACCTCGTCGGCGCCCATCGCCACGACTTCCTCTGTCTCGCGGACCTTGATGTCGGTCGGCGACTGGCCGGACGGAAACGCGGTCGCCACCGATGCGACCTTGACGCCCGTCCCTTCGAGCCGCGCGACGGCGGTAGGCACGAGGTTCGGGTAGACACAGACCGCGGCCACCGACGGCACCGTCGCGTCGGCCGGATCCGGCCGGACTGCCTTCGAGCAGATCGCGGCGACCTTGCCCGGCGTGTCCTGACCCTCGAGCGTCGTGAGATCGGTCATCCGGATCGCGAGCTCGAGGGCGAAGAGCTTCGACTCGCGCTTGATGGAGCGCCGCGCGAGCGAAGCAGCGCGCTCCTCTACCGCAACCTCGTCGACGGAGCCGATACGAGGAAGCCGCGGCTCGAACGGCAACTCGAAACCCGGGAGCACCGGCGTCGTGGCCACCGTTCCAGTGTAGTCCTCACAACACCGCGAGCTGGCCCACCGGTCGCCGTCGTATGCTCCGCGCCAGCAACCACTTCAGGACAGGAGGGATACGTGAGAAACGCAGCGATTCTGCTTGCCTGCCTGCTCGGCGTCGTGGTGATGGCGGGTTGCGGAGGCGGTGGTGGCGGCGGCGCCGGCGAGCCACTGTCGAAGGAGGAGTACGAGCAGCAGATGCAGGAGCTCCAGACGGACCTCAGCGCATCGGCCGACGAGCTGCAGCAGGCGTTCTCCGACCCGCAGGACGTCGAAGCGATGAGCGACGGCCTCAATGAGGCCGCTGACCTGCTCGATCAGGCGTCCTCGAGCCTCGACGACATCGCACCGCCGGAGGACGTCGCCGACGCGCACCAGGCGATGATCGACAAGTCGGCCGCCGCGGCGGAGAAGTTGAGGGAGTTCGCGGACACGGTGGCGAATGCGTCGCTGGCCGAGCTCCAGGAGAAGCTCGCGGAGTTCCAGAGCATCGACGAGTTCACGGAGCTCCAGGCTGCAGTGAGCGAGATCGAGGCGAAGGGGTACGACATCGGCGGTAGCTGAGCGAGGAGCCGCCGAGCTCAGAGCCCGAGACGTTCGAGCATCGCGTCGTCGCGGCGCCAGTGCGGGCGGACCTTGACCTGGAGGTCGAGGAACACCTTCCTGCCCAGGAGCGCTTCGATCTCCGGCCGGGCGCGTGTTCCGATCTCGCGGACCACGCGCCCGCCCTGGCCGACGACGATCTGCTTCTGCGACTGTGTCTCCACGTACACGGACGCGCGCACCACGGTGTCTTCCAGGGCCTCGACCTCGACCGAGATCGCGTGCGGCACCTCCTCGCGTGTGAGCGCAAGCGCCTTCTCGCGTACGAGCTCGGCGACCTGCGCTTCCACCGGAAGGTCGGTGCGGGCGTCTTCGGGGAAGTAGGCAGGCCCATCCGGCAGCAGCGTCACGAGCTCTTCGCGTAGCTCCCCGATCCCGTCGCCGGTCTTCGCGCTCACCGGGTGCAGCGCGACGAACGGCCCGAGCTCGGCGGCCGTGGCCATCTGGCTCGCGATGTGGCCGGGCTTCAGGCGGTCGACCTTGTTGACGGCGATCACGACAGGCACGCCGAGGCCGAACACGCGTGACGCGACGAACCGGTCACCGGCGCCGATCCGGTCACGGCAGTCGACGGCGAGCAGCACAGCGTCGACGTCCTCGAACGAGCGGTCGACGGTGCGCTGCATGCGCTCGGTGAGGGCGTCGCGCGGGCGCTGGAAGCCCGGCATGTCGACAAGAACGAGCTGATGGTCCTCCCCGTTCGCGATGCCGAAGATGCGCCGACGGGTCGTCTGAGGCTTGTCGGAGACGATCACGACCTTGGAGCCGCAGAGCGCGTTGACGAGCGTGGACTTACCGACGTTGGGCCGGCCGGCGACGGCGACGAAGCCGCTCTTCACGGACGTGCCCCAAAGCGCACGCCTTCGGGAGGACCTTGGCGCGAGCCTAACGAGACAACACGCGCCCATGGGTGACGCAACTGTGTCGGCTTCGTCACAGCTCGAACGTGTCGGGCAGGAGCTCGCCCGGCGTGACGACCACGACCTCGCCGCCGGCCCGCGCGTAAACGACCCGCTCGACGCCCATCTCGACGAGCCACTGCCGGCACCCGCCGCACGGCGAGGCCGTGATCCCGACGGCGTCGAAGTCGCCCGGCCTCAGGCCGGCAGTCACGGCCGCCGTCAGCGCCGATTTTTCGGCACAGACTCCCAGCGGATACGCCGCGTTCTCGACGTTGACGCCTACGAAGACGCGCCCGTCGCGTGCGCGCACGGCGGCGCCGACCAGAAAGCGGGAGTACGGCGCATACGCGTGCGCCGCGACCTCGACGGCCTGCTCGTACAGCTCGCGGTCGGTGGGGGTGGCGGCTTCCACGCGTGTCAGTCGAAGAAGAGCTGGAACACGGCCAGCGTTACGAGGGCGCCGAGCAATCCGCCGTACGCGACCTCGAGGGTCGAATGAAATCCGGCTTCCACGCGCGTCGCCGCCACGAGCACGGCCATGATGAGCATGATCGACGACACGAGGAAGCGGTGCTCGTCTGCACCGACGATGTACGTCACCGCCATCCACCCCGCGAACGCGATGGCCGCGTGACCCGACGGCAATCCGCCTCGCAGCGGGGTCCCCCGCCCCGTCCAGGCCTTCGTAGCGATGACGATCAGCGTCACGAGGGCGAGCGCAGCGAGCGTCATCGTCACGGGCGCGTTCCGCAGCCGGTCGATGGCGCTCGTCGCGGGCTCACCGAGGCGGCGCGAGAAGACGAGGTAGCCGATCGCGACGGCCGTTATCGCCGCGATCAACACCGCGCCTGCGGCGATGTCCTTCGCGAGCTTCGCGAGGGGATCGAAGGAGGTCGTGGCGACGTCGATCGCCTGCTCGACGGCGGAGTTGATCATCTCCGCCACGAGCACGAACGCGATCGCGAGCATGAGCGCGATCAGCTCGAACCGCGTCACTCCGACCCACACCGCGGCAACGAGGATGGCGATCGCCGCCGCGAAGTGCAGCCGCATGTTCCGGTGCGTGCGGAGCACGTGCACGATGCCCTCGATCGCAAAGTTGAAGCTCTCCAGGAGCGACAGCGCTCGCCGGCGGCTCATGCGTAGGCCTCCTCCCGGGCCTCCATCTCCGCTCCGTGGCCGTAACCGAGCAGATGGAGCAGCCCGTGCACGAGCGGCTTTCGCCATGCCTCGCCCGTGACCTCCGGGCAGACGACGGCGTCCCCCAGCTGCCGCGGCAAGCCGGGCGGCAGCTCGTCACGCGCGTCGATCGGGAACGACAAGACGTCGGTCGGCTCGTCGATGCCGAGGTGCTCGGCCTTCAGCTCGCGCATCTCCTCCGGACGGACGAAGGCGATCCCGACCTCGCCGGCGGCGACGCCTTCGCGGGCCAGCACGTCGTGCACGAGCTCGCGCACGGCGCCCTCGTCCACGTCGACGCCGCTGCGGTTAGCGATCTCGATTTCGACCATGGCCGGCGTCGGACTCCTCGGCGTGCAGACGGTAGGCCTCGACGATGCGCTGGACGATCTTGTGCCGGACGACATCCTCGTGCCCGAATCGGATGAACGCGATGCCGTCGATCGTGCCGAGGATGCCCTCGACCGTCAACAGCCCGGAGCCCTGCTCGCGCGGGAGGTCGATCTGCGTCGCGTCACCCGTGACGACGACCTTGGAGCCGAAGCCGAGCCGCGTGAGGAACATCTGCATCTGCTCGGGGCTGGTGTTCTGAGCCTCGTCGAGGATGATGAAGGAGTCGTTCAGCGTGCGGCCGCGCATGAACGCGAGCGGCGCCACCTCGATTGCGCCTTTGTCCATGTGCGCCGTGAGCCGGTCGGCGTCGAGCATGTCGTAGAGCGCGTCGTAGAGCGGGCGCAGGTACGGGTCGACCTTGGCGAGAATGTCGCCCGGCAGGAAGCCGAGGCGCTCCCCGGCCTCGACCGCAGGCCGCGTGAGGATGATGCGCCCCACCTCCCGCTCGGCGAGCGCACGCACGGCCAGCGCCATCGCGAGGTACGTCTTCCCGGTGCCCGCCGGCCCGATGGCGAACGTGATCGTGTGGTCACGAATCGCGTCTACGTAGCGCTTCTGGTTGACGGTCTTCGGGGCGATCTTCTTGCCGCGATGCCGCCAGACGACGTCGTCGAACACATCGCGGATGTTCTCCGACTGCTCGAGCGCTCCGAGGACGGCATCCACCGTGCCGGGCCCGATCTCATGACCGCCCTCCACCAGCTCGACGAGCTCCGAGACGACTGTCTGCGCCTCCCGCACGCGGGACTCGTCGCCTTCGAGCGTCAGGCGGTTGCCGCGCAGGTGAATGGAGCAGCCGAGTCGCTCGCGCAGCGAGTCGAGAACGCCGTCGGACACGCCCGCCAGCTCGGCCGCGACATCGTTGGAGACTGAGAGGACGGTCTGGGACACCGAGAGTTAGGCGAGCTTCTCGCGGACGATCTGGCTCACGACCGAGCCGTCGGCACGACCCGCCACCTGCGGCATGACGTCCGCCATCACGCGACCGAGGTCGCGCATGCTCGTCGCTCCGACCTCGGCAATGGCGTCGTCGACGATGCGCTCCACGTCGTCCTCGGACAGCGGCTCGGGCATGAACTCCTCGAGCACCTCGAGCTCGTAGTCCTCCTTGTCAGCCTGCTCCTCCCTGCCCGCCGCCTCGTAGGCCTCGAACGCCTCCTGCCGGCGCTTGCGCTCCCGTTGGAGAACTTGAAGCTCCTCATCATCGGACAACGGCCGCTGCAACTCTTTCTCGGCGGCTCGCAGCGCGTTCAGCAGCAGGCGGAGCGCATCGCGGCGGTCGCCGTCCCGCTCCTTCATCGCCGCAGCGAGATCGTCCTCCATGCGCGCGATGAGGCTCATCCCATGGCTCCGAGAGGGCGGCCGCCGAGGATGTGCCAGTGGAGATGGAAGACCGTTTGCCCTGCGCCTGCGCCGGCGTTCACGATGACACGGTAGTCGTCGAGGCCCGACTCTGCCGCCGTTTTCGCGATGAAGTCGAGCATCCGCTTCGCCTCGTCCGGCGGGAACTCGGAGATGTCGCGAAACGTCTCGATGTGCCGCTCGGGGATGACGAGCAGATGCGTCGGCGCGCGCGGCGCGATGTCGCGGATGGCGACGGCGCCCTGGGCGGAGGCGATGTGATCGCCTTCGCGGTAGAGCTTGCAGAAGAGGCAGTCAGGCTGCGACAACGCCCTTGTCCGAGACCGAGGCACCTGTGACCGGCACGACGTCGCCGACCGCTCCGTCCACGAGCCAGGGTGTGTAGTCGTCGCCGTAGCCGCGCCCCGGCCGGTCGACGAGCACGACATCGTCGGCGCCGACCTTCCGCTGCCAGTGCGCGAGCTCCAGCTCCCGTGACAGCGCCCGCAGCCGCGCGGAGCGCTCCTTCTTCTCCGGCGGGCTCACAGTGTCGGCGCCGGCCGTTCGCGTGCCGGGTCGTGGCGAATAGGGAAACACGTGCGCCCTCGTGACCCCCGCCTCGGCAACGAGCCGCAGCGTGTTGCGGAAGGCCGCTTCGTCCTCGCCGGGAAAGCCGACGATGACGTCAGTCGTGAGGTTGAAGCCGTCGGCGAGGCCGGCACGGCGCAGGAACATGGCGGCGCCGTAGCGCCTGCCCATCGCTTCCAGCACGCGATCGTCGCCCGACTGCAGAGGCACATGCAGATGCCGCCCGACGGTCGGCGTCTCGCGCAGCGCGGAGACAAGACCCTCGCTCACGTGATTCACCTCGATGGAGGAGAGCCTGAGCCGGGCGAGCCCGGGCGTTGCGCCGGCGTCGCGCACGAGCCGCGGCAGGTCGTAGCCACCGGCGCGATCCCGGTAGCAGCCGAGGTTGATGCCGGTGAGGACCACCTCCCGGTGTCCTTGTTCCACGCGCCGCGCGATCTCCCGCAGCACACCATCGGCAGGACGGCTCCGCGACGCGCCACGGACGTACGGGATCACGCAGAACGCGCACGAGAAGCTGCAGCCGTCCTGCACCTTGACGAAGGCGCGGACGCGATCGAGGCGAGCTTCCCCCTGGACGCACGCGATCGCGCCAACATCGCCTGCGACGGCCGCCGGCGTATCCTCGCTCGGCTTCGCGACGACGACGACGTTGTCGGCGAGCCCGCTGAAAGCGTTCTCGGGAAGGTTCGCCGCGCAGCCGGTGACGTAGACGCGGCCGTGCGTGCGTGCCAGGCGAGAGACCGCCTTGCGGGACTTCGAAACCGCCTCGTGCGTGACGCAGCACGTGCTGACGACGGCGACATCGGCACTCGCGGCGCGCTCCAGATGCCCGTCGGCGAGCAGCCGCTCGCGCACCGCATGGGCGTCGACATGCGACACCTTGCATCCGAGAAACCCGACCGAGAACGTCGCCATCGTGCGGAACGTTAACCCCAAACGTCCGCGGCCCAGCCTTCGAGCTCTGCACGGCGTCGTCGCACGCGGCCCGACAGGGTGAGCTCGTCCGAGACGAGATAGCCCGACGTGACCAGACGGGCAGACGTCACTCGCGGCGCGACCGCACGGACGGCCTCGAGCGTGAGGTTCGCGACTGTCGTCTCCGCGCTCGGAAGATCGGACAGCAGGGCGTCGACCAGTCGGGAGTGAATGTCCACACCGTTTGCCGATGCGTTCGCGATCGTCGTCTCGACTGCCACCGGATCCTGGTCGACTGAATGCACCGGCGTGAAGCCGAGCTTCGCTCCCGCCACGGCGAGCACGCCGGAGCCGCAGCCGACGTCGAGCAACGAGCCGCGCGCCAGCTCGGCAAGCAGCTCCAGGCAGAGCCGCGTCGTCGGGTGCGCGCCCGTTCCGAACGCGCGACCGGGCTCGATGACGACCGCCAGCAGACCCGAAGGAGGTTGCTCCCACGGCGGGCCGACCCAGAGCGGCCCGGCAGTCACGCCGTGGTGAAAGTCCCGCCAGCGATCCTCCCAGCCGTCGGCGACGTCGACCGCGGTGATGTCGCCGAGCGCAGCTCGGGCTCTCGCCTCGCCGGCGGGATCGGTGTACGCCGCGAGCTCGACGCCGGAGCCGGCGCCGCGCTCCTCGAAGCCCTCCGGGAAGAGATCGAGCATTGCCGCGCGCGCCTCTTCCGCGCGTGCCCGAGGAACGACGAGTGCTATCCGTCTCAGCGGAAGTGCGCCTTCAGGCGGCCGAGCAGGCCCGTGTCGTCCTCGTACGTCGCGCCGTTCTCGCTCGCGGCCAGTGCCTCGAGCAGCTGGCGCTGCTCGGGCGTGAGACGCCGAGGGACATGCACGTTCACGAGCACTCGGTGGTCGCCGCGACCTGCCCCGGAGAGCACCGGCATGCCCCGCCCGCGCAGAACCCGCACGTCCCCGGGCTGTGTCCCGGGCTCGAGCGCGAGCTCGTGCTCGCCGTCGAGCGTGGGTACCGTCAGCGTCGCACCGAGCGCTGCCTGCGTGAGCGTGATGTCGACCGCCGAGAAGATGTCGTTGCCCTCACGGACGAAGCGGGCATCGGGACGCACGCGTACCAGCACGTAGGCATCGCCGGCCGCACCGCCTGGCGAGCCTGCATGGCCCTCGCCCGAGATCCTGATCCGCTGCCCGTCGTGGATCCCTGCGGGAATCGCGACGTCGACGGCGCGCTCCGAGATGGTGCTCCCCACCCCCTCGCATGTCGGGCACGGCTTCTCGGCGACGCTACCAATGCCACCGCATGCAGCGCAGGTCTGGGTGCGGACGAACTCACCAAAAGCAGTCCGCGAGACATGCTGCAGCCGGCCCAGGCCACCACACCTCCGGCAGCCGGTACGCACCGTTCCCGGCTCGAGCCCGTCGCCGTCGCACGTCCCGCAGGTCGCGGCGACCTCGAACGAGATGCTTCGCGTGACACCCACCGCCGCCTCGGCCAGCTCGATCGTCACCTCCGCGCCGACGTCGGCTCCCCGCCGGCCGCGGCCGGCGGCGGCGAAGAGGTCGTCCCCGAAGAACGCCGAGAAGAGGTCGGAGATGCTGCCCAGGTCGAACGCGGTGGGCACGAAACCGCCGCCCTGAAGGCCCTCGAAGCCGTACCGGTCGTAGAGCTGGCGGCGCTCGGAGCTCGAGAGCACCTCATAGGCCTCCACGACCTCCTTGAACTGCTCGTCGGCGTTCGAGGCGTCGGACACATCCGGATGCAGCTCGCGCGCAAGCCGCCGGAACGCCTTCTTGACCGTCGCGCCATCCGCGTCGCGGCCGACGCCCAGCACGTCGTAGTAGTCCCGCTTCACCTGCGATCAGTCCTCGTCGTAGACGCTCTCGGAGAGGCGCGAGAGCTCCGAGGCAGCGGAGCGAACAGACCTGATCGCCCGCTCGTAGTCCATGCGCAAAGGGCCGAGCAGGCTCACCGTGCCGAGCGTGCGGGTGGCCAGCCCGTACGTCGATCCCACGAGCGAAAGCTCCTGGAGAGCGGGGTTGCCGAGCTCGTCACCGACGCGAACGAACGGGCGGCGAGAGTCGATCGCGGCCGCCACGACATCGAGCAATGTCTTCCGGCGCTCGAGCAGCTCGAGCAGGCCGCGGTATGCCCGTAGCTCATCGGCGTTCGCAGTGTTCAGGAGGCTCGCAGCGCCGCCGACGAAGACGCGCTGCTCCTCGGGCGCCGGACGCTCCAGCACCGGGCGGAGGGCATCGAGAAACACCCGCTCTGTCGCAGGAAGCGACGGATCTTCCAGGCGGCGGCGAAGCCCCTGCGAGCCGAGCCTCAGGCCGACGATCTGCTCGTTGAGATACGCCCCCGCCCAGTCGACGAGCCCGGGGTCCACGGTCTGCTCGAACTGGAAGAGCCGCTTCGTCACCGATCCCGTCGACGTGATCACGACGGTCACCACGACCTGAGGCTGGAGCAGGAGCACCTCGACATGACGGATGGTGGCCGTCTCGACGGCGGGCGCGGACACGAGCGCCAGCAGCCTCGTGAGCTCGGACAGCATGTCCGTCGTCGACTGGAGCGCAGTCTCGAGCTCGCTCCGCGCCTCGGCGAGCTGGAGCGGGAAGGACGGCGGCCGGGGCTCAAGGTGCTCGAGCAGGCGGTCGGCGAAGAACCTGTAACCGTGCTCCGTGGGAACGCGGCCGGCCGACGTGTGCGGGTGTGTGAGGAGACCCTGCCGTTCGAGCTCGGCCAGCTCGCCGCGCACCGTCGACGGTGAGACATCCAGGCCGGATTGCGCGACGAGCGCCTTCGACGCAACCGGCTGGCCGGTCGTCACATACTCCTCCACGACGAGGCGGAGGATCTCGCTCTGTCGCTGGGTCAGCTCGTGCACTACGTATCAGTGTAGGCAAGCAACTCGGCGGTGACCCCGCCGCCCAGTCGCCGCCCACGCGGCGTCAACCGCACGCCGGAACCCGCCGTCTCCACGAGCGCGAGCTGCTCGAGCCGGGCCAGAGCATCCTCGTCGATGGCCTTCCTGACTTCGGCCAGCGGCACGGGCTCATCCAGCCGCAGGCCGAGCATGAGCCGCTCACGCTTGGCGGTCGCGTCGCTCAACAGCTCGGCCTCGCGCGCGGGACGCTCGCCCGCGACAACGGCGTCGATGTACGCCGCGAGCCGTGGCGTGTTCCGCCAGCGCAGGCGGTTCACGGTCGAGACCGCGCCGATCCCGATGCCGAGGTAGTCGTGCCCAAGCCAGTACCCAAGGTTGTGCCGCGAACGGAGGTCGCGACCGCCGTCACGGTCAGGCGAGAGCGCGAAGTTCGCCGTCTCGTACCAGCGGTAGCCCGCCTCCGTCAGTCGCGCGACGACGAGCTCGAAGTACGCCTCCATCGACTCGGCCTGCCTCGCCAACTCCTCGCCGAAACGGTGGGTGAACCTCGTTCCCGGCTTCGCCTCGAGCTCGTACCAGGACATGTGCTCTGGCCGTAGCAGGAGCGCCTGCTCGATGTCGGCCTCGAGATCGGAGGGGCTCTGGCCGGGAACGCCGTAGATGAAGTCGAGCGAGATGTTGTCAAGATTGGCATCACGAAGAATGTGCACTGCGAGCCGGACGTCGTCAGGGCTTGCGCGGCGCTCGAGCACCGACAGCAGCCCCGGCTGGAAGCTCTGGGCGCCGAGCGATACCCGACTCACGCCGCCGACCGCGAGCAGGCGAGCAAGTGCAGGCGTCACCGTCTCGGGGTTCGCCTCAACCGTCAGCTCCGCCGCCCGGGGCAGCGCGTGCAGCAGCCGCTCGAGTGCGACCGGCTCCGTGAACGTCGGCGTCCCACCGCCCACGAACACCGTCTCGAGCGGCTCCGCGAGCAGCGCCCGCTCCAGCTCGAGCTCGCCGAGCACCGCATCGACGTACGCGGCGTGCTGGCCGCGCCGCCCGACCGCCGTCACAAAGTCGCAGTAGCCGCAACGGTGGGCGCAGAACGGCATGTGCACGTACAGGTGCCGAACGCGCCCGCTGACGCCCTCGTCTGTCACTTCTTCCCCTCGAGGTTCAGCACGGCGAGAAACGCCTCCTGCGGCACCTCCACGGCGCCTACCTGCTTCATCCGCTTCTTTCCCGCCTTCTGCTTCTCGAGCAGCTTGCGCTTGCGTGTGATGTCGCCGCCGTAGCACTTCGCGAGCACGTCCTTCCGCCGCGCCTTGATCGTCTCACGCGCGATCACGCGCGCACCGATTGCGGCCTGGACGGCGACATCGAACATCTGCCGTGGGATCTCCTCGCGCAGCCGGTCGACGAGCGCGCGGCCGCGCGAGTACGCGGAATCGCGGTGGCTGATGAGCGACAGCGCGTCGACCGGCTCGCCGGCGATGAGCACGTCGACGCGGACGAGCGCCCCCTCCCTGAAGCCCGCAAAGTCGTAATCGAAGCCCGCGTAGCCGCGCGTGCGCGACTTCAGCTGGTCGTAGTAGTCGAGCACGATCTCCCCCAGCGGCAGGTCGAAGACGAGCAGCACGCGCTCCTCGGAGAGGTATTCCATGTGGTCGAACTGCCCGCGGCGCTCGTTCGAGAGCTCCATGACGGGCCCGACGTACTCCTTGGGGACGATGATCGACGCGCGGACGTACGGCTCCTCCACCCGTTCCAGCTCGCGCGGCATCTCAGAGGGGTTGTGGACCTCGATCTCCTCGCCTGTCCGCGTCTCCACGCGATAGGCGACGTTCGGCGCCGTCACGAGCAGATCGAGATCGAACTCGCGCTCGAGCCGCTCGCGCACGATCTCCATGTGCAGGAGGCCGAGGAAGCCGCAGCGGAAGCCGAACCCCAGCGCCTGCGACGTCTCCGGCTCGTAGAAGAGGGCGGCGTCGTTGAGCTTGAGCTTCTCGAGCGCGTCGCGGAGCTCGGGGTACTGGTCGCCGTCAGTCGGGAAGAGGCCCGCGAAGACCATCGGCTTCACGTCCTTGTACCCGGGGAGCGGCTCGGCGGCCGGGCTGCGCCGCGACGTCAGCGTGTCCCCGACGCGCAGCGTCGAGACGTCCTTGAGGCCCGTGATGAGGTACCCGACCTCGCCTGCGGAAAGGGTCGGGGTCGACACCATGACGGGGGCCAGGAAGCCGAGCTCCTCAGCTTCGAACTCCGTGCCGGCAGCCATCGCGCGCAGCGCCTCTCCCTTTGTGAACGTCCCGTCGACGACGCGCACGAACGCGACGACGCCGCGATACTGGTCGTACGACGAGTCGAAGATGAGGGCGCGGGGCGACGCGTCCGCGTCACCGGTCGGCGCGGGGACGCGCTCGACGATGGCATCGAGCGCATCGGCGACGCCTTCACCGGTCTTCGCGGAGATGCGCAACACGCGCTCCGGCGCTTCCCCCACGAGCTCCGCGATCTCCGCGGCAACCTCGTCGGGTCGCGACTGCGGCAGGTCGATCTTGTTGACGGCAGGGACGATCTCGAGGTTGTTCTCGATCGCGAGGTACGCGTTCGCGAGCGTCTGCGCCTGGCTGCCCTGCGACGCATCGACGACGAGCAGCGCGCCCTCGCAAGCCTGCAGCGAGCGCGACACCTCGTACGTGAAATCGACGTGTCCCGGCGTGTCGATGAGGTTGAGCTGATGGCCCTTCCACGGGACGCGGACAGCCTGGGCCTTGATGGTGATACCTCGCTCCCGCTCGAGGTCCATCGAGTCGAGCAGCTGCTCCCTCATCTCACGGCCGGTGACCGTGTCGGTCAGCTCGAGGATGCGGTCGGCCAGCGTCGACTTCCCGTGGTCGATGTGGGCGATGATCGAAAAGTTGCGGATGTTGGCTTGGTCCATGCGTTAAGAGGCGCTGCGGCCTCGAATCAACGCTAGCACCGCCCTGAGCTCGCGAACGCGCAGGAGCCAGCACGCGCCGAGATACGCGACGCCGCCCGCCGCGAGCGCGACGCCGACCGCCACGACCTGCGCCGCAAACCCGTCGCCCAGACCATCGTCGAGCAGCCACCAGGCGCCGTACGCGACGCCAGCCAGAGCGCACGACGCCACGCAGATGAGAGCGAGGGCGCGGCTCGTCTGCGTGATCTCGAGCCGACCGCCGAGCCGACGGCGCAGCAGCACGAGCAAGATGAGCGCAGCCGCGACGTTCGAAAGTGAGATCGCGAGCGGAATGCCCCAGGTCCCGACGCGATAGAGCGGGATGTAGAGGAGCGTGTTCAGCGTGAGGTTGAACGCGGCCACCCACGTCGGGATCCATGGCGACTGGAGCGCGAAGAACGCGCGGTTCAGCATCAGCATCATCCCGTTGAACGCGAGCCCGGTGGAGAACGCCGCGAGCGCCGCGGCGACGACCGGCGTCTGGTCGGGCGTGAACTCGCCACGCTCGTACAGCAGCCGCACGATGGGCTCGGCGAGCACGGCGGCGGCGACGCTCGCGGGCACGAGCAGGAACGCGATCTGACGGACGCCCACGGACACGGTCGAGCGAAAGCCGTCCACATCGCCGCGGGCCGCCAGCCGCGAGATGGCCGGGAACAGCACCGTTGCCACCGCGACCGAGAACATCCCCTGGGGGAGCATGTAGATGCGGAAGGCGGCGTCGATGGCGCTCGGCGAGATCGTGGGGTCGATGTAGCGGGACGCGAAGAACGTCCCGATCACCGCGTTGAAGTTGATGAGCCCCAGGCCGAGCGTCACCGGGATCATCAGCACGAAGGTCTGCTTGACTGCGGGGTCGCGCCAGTCGATCAGCCGGTGCAGCCGGCCGTCGAGCTTCAGCAGCCACGGCACCGGTAGCAGCACCTGGATGATCGTGCCGACGAGGATCGAGCAGGCGTACACGTAGAGCTTCGCGCTCTCCGAGTCCGCCTGCGGCACCCCGACGACGAGCCCGATGATGATCGCGAGGTTCCAGAAGACCGGTGTGAGCGCCGGGATCGAGAACTGCTCGTAGCTCGCGAGGATGCCGACGATAGCGCCCGAGACGCCGAGCAGCACGACGATGGGGAAGAGGATCCGCGAGAGGGTGACGGCGAGGCTGTCGTACTCGGCCGGCAACCCGAACGGCGCGAGGATGACCGGCGCGAGCAGCATGCAGAGCGCGGTGAGCGCCGACAGCCCGAGCAGCAGGAGCCAGAAGACGGTCGACGCCACCCGCCACGCGCGGGCCTTCTCCCCCTTCTCCAGCAGCTCGCTGAAGACCGGGACGAACGCGGCCCCGAGCGCGGCGTCGGCCACGAGCGCGCGCACGAGATTCGGCACCTGGAACGCGACCGTGAAGGCGTTGATCTCGCCCTGGACGCCGAAGTAGCGGCGCGCGACGATCTCGCGGACGAGGCCGAGAACGCGCGAGAGGCCGGTCGCGACGCCGAAGATCGCCGCCGAGGCCGCGAGATGGCGGCGCCGCACGATGGGATCGGGGGCGCTCACGCCGGAATCAAGGATAGGCCGAGGCCCGGCGGCACCCCTCTGGTACCATCGATCCGCCCGCGTAGCGCGGGTCTTTTTCCGTATGCCGAACATTCGCCAGCAGAAGAAGCGTGTCCGGACGGCCGAGCGGCAGCGCGCGGAGAACGTCCGCTACCGGTCGACGGTGCGCACGCTCACGCGCAAGCTCGACGCCGCGGTCGAAGCGGGCGACAAAGATGCCGTCGCGGCCGCGCACCGCGATCTCGTGCGCTGGCTCGACCGCGCTGTCACGCGCGGCGCGCTCCACCGGAACACTGCCGCCCGCCGCAAGTCGCAGGCGTCGAAGCTCGTCGCCGGCTAGCGGCTGACCTCGACGAGGGCGCGCTCGAGCTCGAGCTCGTCCGGCAGCGGGCTGCCGCCCTTCAGCGCGACGTCGAGCGCGGCGAGCCGGACGAGCGCGGCTGCGAGCTCGAGCTCGCCCCAGGCCTCGGCCGCCGCGTACGCCTTCTTCACCGGAAACTCGCTGCGCCGCTTGAGCCGCTTCGTGGCCTCGGCCGTGCCGATACCCTCGGCGGCGAACCGGCGACAGGCGGCGACGAGCGCGACGTGGTCGCCGAGCTTCCACGCGATGCCGCTCGGCGTGTCCCCTTGCCGGAGCAGCCTTTGCGCGGCCGCGAGCACCGTCGGAACGTCCCGCTTCGACCACGCGTCGGTGAGCGTCCAGGGCTTCACGGGACCGCGCGGGAGCACCATCTCCTCGACGTGCTCGGCCGTGATCTCCTCTCCCTGCGCCCAGAGGACGAGCTTCTCGACCTCGAGCCTCAGCTCGTCCGAGCTCTCGCCGACGAGCTCGACGAGCAGCCGGCACGCATCCTGATGCGCCTTCGCCTCGAGCTCGGCGAACTGCTTGGTCACCCAGGGTACGAGTGCCGAGCTCTTCGCCTCGTAGACCAGCAGCTCGGCGACCTTCGCGAGCGGCGTCCCCTTCTTCGCCTCCTCGGCGACGAGCGCGAGCACGGTCTCCGGCGCAGGCGCCTTTGCGTACGCCGTGACGGCGTCGACGTCCGCCGCCTTCCAGCCGCCCGCGAGCCGGCCCTCCTTGTTCCGATGGCCGTCGACGTCCGTCACGAGCACGAGCCGCCCGCCGGCGGCGAACAGGCCGAGCGAGTTGCACGCCGCCACGGCCTCGTCGCCGGGTGCCGTATCGGCCGACAGGTGCTCGACGCCGGCCGGGTCGAAGTGGCCCTTGAGCCGCTCAACCGCCCTCTGCACCTTCGGCCGGTCGGAGCCGGCGATGAGATAGAGGGGCTTCAGGTCCGCCACGTCGCCACTCTAGTCCTCGGTGGGGACGCTTAGCCGCCGGCCGTCGGACTCGATGGTGACGGCGCCGTCGCGGTCGGTGCGGTACACGGCCATGCCCGGCGAAGCCTCCAGTGCTGCCAACGTTTCCGCGGTCGGGTGGCCGTACGTGTTGCCCTGCCCCACCGAGACCACAGCCACGTTCGGCCTGAGCCGTCGAAGCAGCGCAGGCAACAGTGGATCCGCGGAGCCGTGGTGGGAGACCTTGAGGATCTCCACGGGCGGGAGGCTCAGAGGCAGCAGCACCGGCGACTCGGCATCCGCGCCGAGCAGTACGTCGACCTCGCCGTACGAGACGAGGCACACCGTCGCGCGGAGGTTCGGATCCTCGCTCGGCACACCGGGACCGTCGGGCCAGAGGACTCGCACGCGCAGGCGTCCGATCCTGTACTCGAGCCCTGGCCGCGCGGTGACGACGGGGACGCGACGTTCCTTCGCCTCCGCGATCGCCGCGCGCTGCTCGGGAACGGATGACGCGAGCCGGGGATCGAGCACCACGCGGACGCGGGTGCTGCTGAGAACGTCAGCTGCGCCACCGACGTGATCCCGCTGCGGATGGGTGAGCACGAGCAGCGACAGCTCGCGTATGCCGAAGCGGCGGAGCTGTTGCGCCACGTTCGCCTCGGGCGGGCCCTGGTCGACGAGCAGCGAGCCTCGCGGAACCTGGATCAGCGTCGCGTCGCCCTGCCCGACGTCGAGAAACGTCACTCGCAGCCCCGTCGGTGGGGACACCACCGGATCGGGCGCCGCCCGCCACGCGATCGCGACAAGCCCGACCGCGGCGACCGCCACGGCGAGCGTCCTCGACCTCCTGCGGAGGACGATGAAGGCCACCAGACCCGCTGTCACCAGCAGTACGGGCGCTGCCGCGAGCTGCGCGTGCGGAATCGAGGCGACTGCCCGGGCACAGAGCACGAGATACGCCGCCAGCCAGCCGTCCAGCCAGACGAGCAACGCAGCGACGTCCGGGACGATCGGGTGGACGGCTGCCGCGAGCAGGCCGAGCCCGAGCAGCGGCGCGACCACGGGCGCCGCCATCGCGTTGGCGATCACGGAGTACGCCGGCACGGAGCCGAACTGGAAGAGGAGGATCGGGGCCGTCGCGACGCCGCACGCAATCGATACGGCGACGACCGCCGTCGCCGCACGCGGCAGCGGGTATCCCTCCAGCCAACGCATCAGGCGGGGCACGAGCGCGAAGATCGCGGCGACTGCCGCGAACGAGAGCTGGAAGCCTGCGTCGAGCAGGTTGTACGGGTTCCACGCAAGCAGCACGAGTGCCCCCAGGAGCAGGAACCACCAGCGATCCCGCTCGCGGGCACACATCCACGCGAGCGATGCGAGCCCTCCCGCCACGCCGGCCCGTACCACCGACGGCTGCGGGCCGACGGCGAGCACGTACGCGCCGATGGCGGCAAGCGCGCCGACCTGTC